>USNC01000150.1 GCA_900555915.1 uncultured Porphyromonadaceae bacterium
GATGTGTATAAGAGACAGCGTAAGGGCGATGCGCTCATCTAAAGCGCCTGCGAACAACGCCATTTTCCCGGCAAACGAACATCCCGTCACTCCAATATGGCTGAGATCAATGCGCGACTTCTCCCCCACTATCTCAAGGCCGTCGATTATTCGGCTTATGCCCCACGGCCACGCACTGTAGGCGCCTCCCTCCACATGTTCCGGATACAGACGGTTGACCGGTTCCTCGCCCCGCTTCTGGGTGTGCGACATGACCTGGGTGAAATCGAAAGCGATTCCCGCCACGCCGCGGCTTCTGAACAATTCGGGAGGCAACGACCCGTAAGGAGCCATGATGCCGATGACCGCCGGGAAAGGCCCCTCACCCTCCGGATAATCTATCACAGCCGAAAGTTCGAGCACCTCCCCTTTCTCATGCACCCTGACCCGCAGCGTGTCGCAGTCCATGAAAGCCTCTATGCTGTCACGGCTCACCGTCGGCTTCACACCGATCTCGTAATGCTGCAGACGCTGCATTATTTCCGACCTGTGCCTTTCCCAATCGCTGAAATCAGCCGACCGCCCGCTGCCGTCAGCCCAGAGAAACGGATCGGGCAGCGTCTTTACTTCAGGAAGGTCCGCGATATCAGGCATTTCAACCGCAGGATAAGAACAAGCGGTGTTTTCCCTGTCGAAGACAAGCGGTATATCCCTTGAGAACACCGACACAGCGCATGCCGACAGGGCAGCAGCGACTGCATAGAATTTAGCTTTCATAAGAATCAATTGCGTATCAGCCTCACATGATATATGCCACCTGTGGAATTTCCCTTCTTGGGAACGAAGCGCACATTCACGTTTTTCTTTCCCTCAAGCAGAGAAGCGGGAATGGAATATTCCTCCTCCACAAATTCATTACGGTTCCATTTCCCGGTGTTGCTTACACTGGCAAGCAGCTGGTCGTCGACCAGAATATCGAACTCACAGTTGCCCGTCTCATTTCCCCAAAAGCGCACACGCATTGCGAGATCCTTCTCGCCGCCGGTTGCCATATCATAGGAAAAGAAACCGCCGTTGCCTGCGTCGCGCCATGGCTCGCCGTTATAATTACCGGAAGTGGAGTTTCTGTTTTTCATCCCGTGGTCGGCCTCCGGCTGCTGCTCACCCGTGTTGACAGCGTCGACAGTGCGCGCATCGAGAGCCAGACGCATCTCCTCGTCGCGGCGCGCATTGCGCTGATATGCCGAATACTCCTTCGGAGTCATCGACAGCCAATACATCATGTAGCGGGAGTCGTGGATGCCGTAGAATGGTTCCAGCACCACATCCTTGCCGCCATACTCGAATATGCCTGACGCTCTGAACTTCAAAGTCTCGCCGGCCTCCGGCTTCAAGGAGTTGAGTTTCCTGACCAGAGCCTTCCTGTCGCCTATAAGCAGCGGAGTGTCAAACACCGACACAAGCGGTCCTCCCGCTATATGTCCCCAACGGTGGTCGCCGGCCACGAGTCCCGGCATCGGCACGTCCTTGTCATAACGGGCGGCAAGCACCACCGGACCGCGCACTATGCTCACATAACTGGGAAGATAGTTGAGTTCCTCAATGGCCATTTCCATAGGCAGCGACATTTCCACCACATCGCCGTCTTTCCATTCGCGGCTCACCGCCATATATGACGATGGAGCCGACTTCACCGCCACTTTCTTTCCATTGACCCTGATCTCCGGATTCCGGCACCAGCCCGGATGGCGCAGACTGAGCGTGAACGTCTTCGGAGTGTCAGTCCTGACAGTCAGTTTTGTGCCCTCCTGCTGAGGATAATTGTTTTCCTGGAGGATGGTGACACCCTTCTCTTTCCACGACAGTTCCGACGGAATGAAAAGGTTCACCCGGAGATTGTCGCCGTCGTGGGTGTAGATAAACTGGCCATACTTGCCATGATTTTCCATCCCGGTTCCGACACAGCACCACATCGCCTGGTTTGGCTGCGAATATACGCGGTAATGGCCCGGACGCGCCGAAGTGAAATAGACATAGCCGCCATGCTCCGGATGCTGGGTGGAAAGTATGTGGTTGTAGAGCGCCCTCTCGTAGAAATCGGCATATCGGGCGTCGGGATTCATGCGGAAAAGGCCCTCGGTGAGTTTCAGCATATTGTTGGTGTTGCACGATTCCGGTCCCTCGCGGTCGTCGACATAGCTTTTGGCGTCGGCTGCCGAAGCGAAATGCTCGCGTCGGCTGTTGCCGCCGATCGACAGGCTGCGGTTGCTAACCACCGTATTCCAGAAGAAATCGGCAGTCTTATGGTATTCCTCATCGCCGGAAACCTCCGCCACACGCTGATAGCCTATCACTTTCGGCACCTGCGTATTGGCATGCATGTTGTCGAGATTGTCCTTTCCGTCGTGCAGGCCGTCGTAAAGCGCATGATGGGTGAATTTCCTCGCCACATCGAGATATTTCTTATTGCCCGTCATGGCATACGCGTCGGCATAGACCTCGTTCATGCCTCCGAATTCATTGCCGAGCATCTGCTCCATCTTCGCGTCGTCGAGATTCTCAACAACTCCGGCTCCCCAGTCGCACAGATTGAGGAAGAGATTTTCAGCCACTTTCGACCCTGTGTAGACCCACGCGTCGCGCAGACCGGCATACATCTTGTGCACATTATACCATGGCACCCAGTATTTCCAGACCTTGTCCGGCTTGCCGGCCTTCAGGTCCGACCAGAGTTCATCGCCGCCGGGCACGCCGCCAATATATCCGTCGTTGCGGGCGGCGGCGCACATGGCGAGTTGCGACAGCACATAGTCGAGTCTTTCTTTGAGTCGCCGGTCGCCTGTGGCGGCGTAATGGATGGCGAGTGCCGACACATAATGTCCGCCTACGTGTCCGTCAAGCCCAGCCCAGTTGGGGAAAAGTTCACCTTTTGGCTCAAGGCCCGCCTCAATGAAGAAAGGCGCGAGCAGGCGGTCGGTGTCATAACTTAGAAGCACCTCCACGTTAAGATCCATCGCGTGACGGAACGGACTGTCGAGCAACTTCACATCCTGCAGCGGAAATTCATTGCTGTAGAGAGCCGACTGCGCCATGGCTCCTTTCGGAAGCAGGGCAAATGCCGCCCCGATTATTATTTTTGATATTTTATTCATATGATTGCATGTCAAGTATTTCACAATCTTGTGAGTTCGCACGTGGTTCCCGGCTGAGTCTGAATGTCGTATTCATAAACCCGGTAAAGGATCGGATGCTGCGCCAGGGTCTCCCCGCTCACCTCGGCGTCGGCCACAGTGGCAGGCGCGTACAGAGGATTCGGGCAGCCCCCCTCAGCCTCGGAGAGACCTTCTCCCTTAAGCGGCACATACGATCTGATTCTCAACGTGCCGCCGAGATCCGATTTTATGGAAGCGGCGGCCAACTGCCCTCCTTTCCAGTCCATGTCGACTGTAAATCCTCCGCGTGCCTTAAGGCCCTTCACGCTCCCCTCCTTCCAGGTGTCGGGAAGAGCGGGAAGGAGATGCACAGCGCCGTCATGGCTCTGGAGCAGCATTTCCGCCACTCCGGCAGTGAATCCGAAATTGCCGTCGATCTGGAAGGGCGGGTGCGCATCGAAAAGATTGGGATAGAGACGCCCTTCGCCTGCATACGACTTGCCGGCCGACGGACTCAGCAGGGTCACGAAGTTGCGTATGATTCTGTCGGCATGGTTTCCGTCGAGCATACGCGCCCAAAGGTTGATTTTCCAGCCGATACTCCAGCCCGTGGCCATATCGCCGCGCTGCACAAGAGTGTTTCCGGCAGCGGCAAAAGCATTCGGCGTAGTATAGGGCGAGATCTGGTTGGAAGGATAAAGGCCGTATAGATGCGAGACGTGACGGTGCTCGTCGTTCGGATCATCGGCATCCACGGTCCACTCCTGAAGTTGGCCGTGACGACCCACCTTCATCGGGGCGAGACGTGCAATGGCGTTCTGAAGCCGGGCGAGACAGGCGGCATCCTCACCGAGTATCTCGGCGCATTTCAGAGTGTTGCTGAGCGCGTCGTAGGCTATCTGGTTGTCCATTGTGCATCCGGCCGTGATCCACGACTTTCCGTAGCCGTGCTCCGGCGACATCGAGGGCACAGTGACGAGATAGCCGGTGTTGGGATTCTCCACCATGGCGCTCAGATAGAAATCGGCAGTTCCCTTTATCACGGGATAGTAACGCCGCAGAAAATCCTTGTCGCCGGAAAACCTGTAATGCTCCATAAGATGGGTGGCGAGCCAAGCGCCTCCGTTGGGCCACATTCCATAGCGGCCATAATCCACAGGGCCGCATATCCTCCACAGATCGGTATTATGATGCGCCGTCCAGCCGTCGGCGCCGTAAAGGGCACGCGCGGCTTCGGCACCGGTATGGCTCAAGTCTTCCACCAGATCAAACAGAGGCTCGTGGCATTCAGCCAGATTAGTGACCTCGGCAGGCCAGTAGTTCATCTCCGTATTGATGTTGATGGTGTATTTGCTGTCCCAGGGCGCGTGATAGGAATCGTTCCATACACCCTGCAGATTGGCAGGCTGGCCACCCGGCTGCGAGGATGATATGAGCAGATACCGTCCGTACTGGAAAAGCAGGGCGAGCAGGGAGGGATCGTATTCCTGTCTCTTATACACATCTGACGCTGCCGACGATCTTACGCGTGTAG
>USNC01000151.1 GCA_900555915.1 uncultured Porphyromonadaceae bacterium
GAGATCGCTCAGTGTCTCGTGGGCTCGGAGATGTGTATAAGAGACAGCCGGCAAGCAAGCGACACCCGATATGAGACATCATCATATAGTCACAGCGTTAGCCATACTTCTGCCGCTCCTCGCCTCGTGCGCGGGGAGCGGCAATGGCGGACGCCATGAGCCGGACAGCATAGGAGAACCAATCGCACTGACCCACGCCCGGAATCTGACTCTGAGCCGCCACCGGGACTTCGTGAGAGCAGACATCCGCAACCCATGGGACACCACCAAGACTCTCCACACCTATATCCTCGTGCCCGACACGGCAGAGACACCCGAGCGTCTGCCCGCCGGAACCATAGTCAGGATCCCGCTGAAAAGAGGTCTGGTGTATTCCTCCGTCCACAACAGCCTGATCTGCGAACTGGGAGCCATCGACGCAATAGGCGGAGTATGCGACCCGCAGTACATATACCAGCAGCCACTGGCCGCGAGAATCGCAGAGGGGGCAGTGGCCGACTGCGGCAACTCCATGACACCCAATCTGGAAAAGACAATCCGTCTGAATCCCGACGCCATACTGCTATCCCCGTTTGAAAACTCCGGCAACTACGGCAAACTCGGAGAACTCGGCATTCCCATCATAGAATGCGCCGACTATATGGAGACAACCCCGCTCGGACGTGCGGAATGGATGAAATTCTACGGCTTGCTGTTCGGACGTCAGGAAGAAGCCAGCGCCATCTTCGACACCACCGCCACCGAATATGAGGAACTCCGGCAATCCGTGGCCGCACGCGCCGAAAAACCGCGTGTGCTGACCGACCGCATCTACGGAGCGTCGTGGAATGTTCCGGCAGGGCACTCCACCATGGGCAAATTCATAGAAGACGCCGGCGGTGTCAACCCGTTTGCCTACATAGACAAAAGCGGAAGCGCTCCCCTATCGGGCGAACAAGTGCTACACAAGGCGGGCGACGCCGACATATGGCTCATCAGATACTCCGAAAGCCAGGATATGCCGCTGAGCCGGCTTGAAGCCGACAATCCCATCTATCCCCGCATAAAAGCCTTCGGGACAGGCAACGTGTATGGCTGCAACACCTCGCAACGGCATTACTATGAGGAAATACCCTTCCATCCTCAATGGCTCCTGCAAGACCTCATACAGATCTTCCACCCCTCTGCCGACAGCATAGAGCGCCGGCATACATATTTCACCAGACTGAAATGAAATTCATCCTCACCGGCCTTTTGACCGCCATATTGTTTCTTCTGAATCTCTTCATCGGGTCGGTCGACATACCGGCCGGCGACGTGCTCCAGATACTGCTGGGCAAAGCCGACGCCAACGCCGCCGAGTCATTCATAGTGCTCGGCAGCCGCCTCCCCATGGCCCTGACCGCCATTTTCGCCGGAGGAGGGCTCGCGGTGGGCGGACTTCTGCTGCAGACCGCCTTCCGCAATCCGCTGGCAGGCCCCTCGATACTCGGGATAAGTTCGGGAGCGAGCCTGGGCGTGGCCGCGGTGATGCTGCTGCTCGGGGGAGGGATCACAGCCGGCTCAATCGTGATAGGGGGCTACGCGGCCGTCATCGCAGGCGCCTTCTTCGGAAGCATACTTGTCATGGGGATACTCATCCTTCTGTCGGCACTGCTGCGCAACGACCTCATGCTTCTGATAACGGGCATAATCATCGGCTATCTTGTCTCGTCGGTGATAATGCTTCTCAATTTCAGCGCCACAGCCGAAGGGGTGCAAAGCTACGTGATGTGGGGTATGGCCACCTTCAACGGCGTATCCACCGGCCAGCTACCCCTCTTCTGCGGCATCACGGCCTTGGGCCTGCTGCTTGCCTCCGCTCTGACAAAACCCCTCGACCTGATGCTTCTCGGCGACTCCTATGCCCGCAACTTAGGCGTAAACCTCAGGGTGGTCAGAACCATACTGCTTCTCTCCACCGGACTGCTGACAGCAGTGATCACCGCCTACTGCGGCCCGGTGTCCTTCATCGGCCTGGTGGTGCCCCACATAGCGCGCATGATATTCCGGACCGACATACACCGCATCATGCTTCCGGCCACCATCCTGTGCGGAGCATGCGTGGCGCTGCTCTGCTCGCTCCTGTGCGTACTGCCGTCGGAATCGGTGCTTCCGGTCAACGCCGTGACTCCGATAGTGGGAGCCCCCGTCATTCTATACGTCATCATCACACGGAGCAGGAAAGGCTGAGATCAGCCTTTCACAGTCACAAGCGTGGCACCGAAGCCATATTCCTGAAACGACGCGTCCTGCAGTTCACACGAAGCGAACTCTTTCTTAAGCAGATCGCGGACCGCCTTGCGCAGCACTCCGTCTCCCTTGCCGTGAATGAACACTATCTTCTGACCTTTGCGGCGCGAATGCTCGCGCATGGTCTTGCGCACAGCGTCCAACTGAAGCTGAAGCATGTCCTTGTTTTCCATCCCGGCGGTGGTGTCGACCAACTGGCCTATGTGCAGGTCCACCTCCACAAGGGGCAGCAGTTTGTAGGGACTCAGTTCCCGCCCCCTACCATTTGCTTTGGAAGACTTCTCACCCGCTGCCTGCCCTGCGGCCACCTTCGACGCATAGTCGGCGATCATGCTCACCGAGTCGGCGAGCGCGCGGTCGTCTTTCACAAGCTGGATCTCCATCACCGGCGTCTCGAAATATATGCCCGGACGGAAGCAATGGAGTTTGAAGAACTTAGTGAGGTCAAGTCTGCGCGAGACAGCCGCCGGCGCCTTCATATCAAAAGCCTTGTCTTTCTTGAAAGCCACATACTGGAGGGCGATCTTCTCATAATCGTTCAGTTCCGCGCGCCTCACCACAGCAAGATCAATCAATTCGTTCGGAGCCACCTCGCCGGCAAATACAGTATGCCATCCCCTGTCGTCGGCCGCCCTGCGCAGGAACGAGAAGAAGAGGAAATAGTTGGAGTCATTGACCAGCACCGCGTTGAAATCGGAAGAATCGAGCGAACGTATAGCCGTAGGCTCGAAGGCCAGCGCGATGTTGAGCGAATCGCCATAACCGGTCTCGACCACCTTGGCGGGCGACTCCGCCGAGCGCCCCGGCGCCGGCACCTCCTTGTCGGGAAGCGGCTGCTTCACAGCCGTGCGGAGTTTCGCCGCATCGAAAGCCGCCTGGTCGAAATAGAGATTCGGGGCCCCCTGCTTCTTCTCATGGCCTGCGGGGAGCACCACCACAAGTTCGTTGACAAGAACCGGGGTCTCGAACCCGTCCTCATCTACAAAAGCCACCTTTCCCTCTATTCTTTTCACCACGCCGCCACCTACGGCGTTCAGGTATCTTACAGTATCTCCAATCTTTATCATATCACAAAATCATTAATTCATGTTTCGCTCTTCGCGAAACATGAGGTTTATGAGGTTATAATGTTAGATTATGCCCGGCTCCTCACATAGCCGCAATCCGACTTCAAAATTACTAAAATAATTCAACTTCCGCAAACAAAAAAGCCCGGGCGTCATCGCGACGTCCGGAGCCTTCCCGCCCCATGTGCACGACACGGGGCTGCGATAGAAATAACTAATGTATATAACCCAAAATTTAGACAATTCTTTCAAGGCCTTGGAAGGCGACAGAAAAGTCGTCTTAAACTTCATGATAGAAAACGCGGGCGACGGTGCAAATATTGGTGCAAATTTGTTAACAATCAGTTAAAAAGGATATAACAAACAAAATATATGTTTGCAAATGTGAAAAGCGGGGGCCGCGGCCTGCGGGGATGGACACGGCAGGCGCGGCAATGAACCGCTCATGGACAGCGAAATATTTTGCCGTTTGACAAAAAAATCGTAAATTTGCATGATATTCGCCGAAAAGCGGAAAAACATCGCTATGATAACTAAAAAATACAATCTGATCAACAATATAGGGGGCTGGTTCGTGTTTGTGATCGCACTGGCCACCTATTGGCTCACGCTCGAGCCCACCGCGTCATACTGGGACTGCGGAGAGTTTATCATCCAGGCAGACAAGCTTGAGGTCGGTCACCCGCCGGGCAACCCCATCTTCATGCTCGCCGGACGTTTCTTCATCACTCTTTTCGGAGGCAGCATGACAAGTGCGGCGGTAGCCGTCAACACCATGTCGGCTCTCCTAAGCGCAGCAACCATCTTGCTGCTGTTCTGGAGCATAACGGCGCTGGCAAAGCGCCTTTTCGTCGCCGACGACGCCACGGAGATTGACTGGTGGCGCACACTAATCATCATGGCCGCTGGCGCTTGCGGCGCTCTCGCCTACACCTGGAGCGACACCTTCTGGTTCTCCGCCGTCGAGGGCGAAGTCTACGCCTTCTCTTCCTTCTGCTCCGCCCTCGTATTCTGGCTGATGCTCAAATGGGAAAACCGCGCCGACAATCCCGGCTCCGACCGTTACCTCGTCCTTATCGCCTATGTGATAGGCGTTTCCATAGCCGTGCACCTTCTCAACCTGCTCTGCATTCCCGCACTGGTGCTGATATTCTACTTCCGCAAGTGGAAAAACGTCAACGCCGTCGGCGCCCTGGCTGCGCTGGCTGTTTCATGCGTCATCGTAGGAGCGATTCTCTACGGCCTTGTACCAGGATTCATCCTGTCTCTTATACACATCTGACGCTGCCGACGATCTTACGCGTGTAGAT
>USNC01000152.1 GCA_900555915.1 uncultured Porphyromonadaceae bacterium
GAATATGAGGCAGCCAACGCAGCAAAGGCAGCGGAAGTTCCGAAAGCGGAAGCGGCTCCGGCGCAGGCTGCCGCAGCACCCGTCACCGGTCCGACACTGAAGGCTCCAATGGGAGGCACCATCATCGAGATCGACGTCAAACCCGGCGACCAGGTGAAAGTCGGCCAGAAACTCATCGTGTATGAGGCAATGAAGATGGAAAACGACCTCGAATCTGAAATCAGCGGAGTTGTGAAGCAGGTTCTCGTCAAGGAAGGCGACGTGGTCGGCACCAACCAGAATCTCATCGAATTCGAATAATCCCTGTTCCTTTTTTTAAGTTTGCCGGCTTTGCAGCCGGCAAACTTAAAATTTTACCCGCATCTCTCCACAACCATATCCTCGACTCTGAAGAATCAAGGTTTTAACCGGAGTGAGGACTCAAGACCAAAAAAGGTTAGCAAATTCAGGCAATATTACACATAACACCCTTAAAACAAACACATTTTGCCTTGCAGGATGTGAATTATGCCAATGGATTGGTTATTAGATCTACTGTCGCCGGGCAATACATCGCTTGCTTCGGCGGTAATGCTTTACAGTTTTATTATTTTCGCCGGCATATGGCTCGGAAAGATCAAGGTGCTCGGTGTCTCGCTCGGAGTGACTCTCGTGCTCTTCGTCGGCATCCTGATGGGGCACTTCGGCTATGCTATCCAGCCCGACGTGCTGCACTTCCTCCGCGACTTCGGCCTTATACTCTTCATCTTCTCCATAGGTATGCAGGTAGGCCCCGGTTTCTTTTCCTCCTTCAAGGAGGGTGGAGTGAAAATGAACGTGCTCGCCGTCACCGGCGTACTGCTCAATGCCGCAATCGCCCTTATCATCTATTTCTGCCAGGGTGGCGCCGACGGCATGACTTCCCTTCCTGAGATGGTGGGCATCATGAGCGGCGCGGTCACCAATACCCCGGGACTCGGCGCGGCCCAACAGACAGTGCTCCAGATTCATGAAAGCGCCAGCACCGTCTCGCAAGACATGTCGATGGGATACGCCGCCGCCTACCCTCTCGGTGTGGTGGGCATCATCATCACGCTCATCGTCATCAAGAAAATCTTCCGCATCGATCTTCAGAAGGAAATCGACGAAGTGGAGAACGACAAGAACGACTCTCAGCTCGCACCTCATGTGGTGACATATAAGTTGACCAACGAACTGATGTCCGGTCTCGACATTGCCAAGATCCACACCATCATCAGCGCCAACTTCGTCATATCACGCATAGAGAAGCCTGACGGACACGTGATCATACCGAAGTCGGAAGACGTGCTCGAACTCGGCGACCTTGTGCTCATCGTGTGCTCCATACAGGACGAGGAGACTTTCAACAGGTTTATAGGCCCTAAGGTGGAGAAAAAATGGGAGATGGTGCAGGGGCCCGTCGTATCGCGCAAGATACTTGTCACCAAGACAGACTACAACGGAGCGAAACTCGGCAGCCTCCGCCTGCGCATGGGCTACAAACTGAATGTCACCCGTGTAACCAGGGCCGGAGTCGACCTCCTTGCCACAGCCAACCTCCGCCTTCAGCTCGGCGACCGCCTCACTGTGGTAGGAAAACCGGAAGACATCGAACGCCTTGCCCACAGGCTCGGAAATTCCATGAAGCGACTCAACGAGCCGAACCTCTTCACGATGTTTATCGGCATCTTCATCGGCATTGTGGTAGGATGTATCCCGTTCTATCTGCCCGGCATGTCGGTGCCGATGAAACTTGGTCTGGCGGGAGGTCCGCTGATTGTGGCGATTCTTATCAGCGCATTCGGCACAAAGGTGCATCTTGTCACATATACCAACTCCTCCGCCAATCTGCTGCTCCGCGAGATAGGAATCTGCCTCTTCCTCGCTTCAGTAGGCATCGCGGCAGGAAAGGACTTCGCAGCCACAGTCTTCAATATCCAGGGAGCCATGTGGGTCGGCTACGGCCTTATCATTACAGTGATTCCCCTCCTGATTGTAGGCATCATCGCCCGCTGGCGCTACAAGATGAACTATCTCTCCATCATCGGCATGCTCAGCGGCAACTACACAGATCCACCGGCACTCGCCTACGCCAATAAAGTAGCCAACAACGACGCGCCGGCAGTAGCCTACTCCACAGTCTACCCGCTTACGATGTTCATGCGGGTCATAGTGGCGCAGCTGATGATTCTCTTCTTCATGGCATAACACAACCTGCTAATAATCCCGAAATATTTGCGTATTTCGGGATTTTTTTGTAATTTTGCACCGCCAATTCGATGGGATCGCGACCTGTCGAGAAAAATAGATAATTTTAACTGCAGAAAATTAAAATGAAAAAAGACATCCATCCTTCCAACTACCGTGAAGTGGCATTCAAAGACATGTCGAACGAAGAGGTGTTCATCACCCGCAGCACAGTGGCTTCACGCGAGACAATCGAAATCGACGGTAAAGAATATCCGCTCGTGAAACTCGAAATCACCAGCAGCTCTCACCCCTTCTTCACCGGCAAGCAGAAACTCGTCGACACCGCTGGTCGCGTCGACAAATTCCGCAGCCGCTACGGCAACCGCAGCAAGAAGTAATTGCGAAGGAACCATCATCAAAGAAAAAAGGCCGCACCATGACGATGGTGAGGCCTTTTTTCAATGCATAATTCATAATGCATAATGCATAATCATGATGCAGAATGCACTATCGTAATGCAGAATCATGATTCAGAATTTATAATTTTGACAGGAACCGTGGAAACTACTGTAGAGAAAGCGCTCCGCAAATCGGGAGCGAAAGCCATACTGGTGGCGGTGAGCGGCGGGGCCGACAGCGTCGCGCTGCTGCGCGCGTGTCGCCGTGTCGCGCCCCGACTCGACCTATACGTCGAGGCCGTAAACTGCAACTTCCATCTGCGCGGCGACGAGAGCGACCGCGACTCCGCATTCGTAGCGGGACTCTGCCGGCAGCTCGGAATCAGACTCCACTCACTCCACTACGACGTGGCGGAATATATTCGCCTCCATCCCGGCACAAGCACCGAGATGGCATGCCGCGACCTCCGCTACGCAGACTTCCGCCGCCTCGCCCGCGAAAGAAACTTCGACCGAATAGCCGTGGCGCACAACGCCGACGACGACGTGGAGACCCTTCTGCTCAACCTCCTTCGGGGCAGCGGGACCAAAGGTCTCAAAGGAATGGATCCTGACAACGGATACATCATCCGGCCTCTCCTTTCAGTGAGCCGCGCAGAAATAGAAAAATATCTTGACGGTCTCGGACAAGACTACGTCACCGACTCAAGCAACCTCTCTTCCGACTACCGCCGCAACTTCCTGCGCCGCGAAGTAATACCGATGTTTGAAAAGCGGTGGCCGGGCACACGCAAAGCGCTGCGCCGCTCACTTTCAATCTTAAAAGAGGAAGCACGCATCGTAGACTGCTACTACGACATACAACTCGAGGAACTGGCCGACGGGAATTCGCTTGAGGTATATCAGGACGACGTGTCGACCGGCACGGTCCTGAAGTTCATACGGCCGTTCGGAGGCAACTCCGCCACTGCCGAAGAAATTATCGAAGCAGTTGGAAAACCTTTCGCAAAGCGAATCTGGAAGCTCGCTGACAACTATACAGCCACACTTGAGCGCCACAGACTCATTATATCCGGCGCAGACAACAACGACGATGACAACGGCATCAGACTCTCTTGGACCAGAATGGAAATGAACACCGAAAACATGAAGAAGGTGAAGGAGAACAGAAGCCACTACATCGCATACCTTCCCGACGGTCCGGAAGCATATGAAATCCGGAAGCCAAGACAGGGCGACCGCATCGCCCCACTCGGCATGAAGGGAAGCCGACTGGTCAGCGACGTCATCAGCGACGCAAAACTCAGCGGCCGCGAAAAAGCCTCCGTCAGGGTCCTCGCAAGAATCTCCGACGGCAAAATCGTCTGGATTCCGGGACTTAAACGGAGCCGCCTGGACCTGATCGGGACAGATTGCGGATGCTTCTTCAAAACATCTATTGAAAACTGAACGTATCATGAAACTGAAAGCCACATTTACCGGCATGCTCATGCTGCTTGCCGCCATTCCCTCTTTCGCCGCGCAGTATATGCGCGACATTACAGTAGCCGCCGACGGCTCGGGCGATTTCAAGACAATCGGCCAGGCCCTCGAGGCCATACGCGCATACATGGACTACCGCGTGACAGTGAATATAAAAAACGGCGTCTACCATGAGAAACTTATCATCCCGTCATGGCTTGAGAATGTAGATTTCATCGGAGAGGATGCCGATAAAACCATCATCACCTACAACGACTACGCAAAACTTGACGACATGGGCACTTTCCGCACATATACCGTACGCGTAGACGGCAACGACATGACATTCCGCAACCTCACAATTCAAAACACAGCCGGACGTGTGGGGCAAGCCGTGGCACTGCATACCGAAGGAAGCAACCTCAGATTCACCAATTGCCGTTTTCTCGGCAATCAGGACACCATGTTCATAGCAGGACGTGGTGCAAAACTTGAATTCGACAACTGCTATGTGGAAGCTGTCTCTTATACACATCTGACGCTGCCGACGATCTTACGCGTGTAGA
>USNC01000153.1 GCA_900555915.1 uncultured Porphyromonadaceae bacterium
GTGTCTCGTGGGCTCGGAGATGTGTATAAGAGACAGGTAAGAAACTGCGGGTTCACGACCCCTTCGACATCCTTGAGGCAATATTTTTCATTGTATACACCGGTTGCCGGTGGAACCGGCTGCCAGTGGGTTACCCTCCATAGAAGACCGTCTATTACCATTACCGCAGCTGGAGCTGCAGGGGATACTACATCACAACGACCGCCAACGTGCATGACGTACGCGTGGGTGAGAAGCTGGTTGCCAGTCTGTTGAACGAATGGAATGACATAACACTCATCAAGGCGGACCTCGGCTACCGGGGAATGTTCAAGGAATGTCCGCCGGTCGTAGCGTGTGCCGTCGGTTGCGTCCTGGGTCATGGATTGCTCTGTACTATGGCTTCGCTTCGCAGTCGGCGAAATGAGCGAGGGTCTCTAAAAAAAAGTAAACCTACAGGTTGCATTTTCAATAATTTTCGCTATCTTTGCAGTCGCAAAAGCGTTTATAATATATGAAGTTCGTTAGGATTATTCCAAAATACAACCACCTATGGGCTGTCAAGTCGCCTGAAGAAGAAGTTGATGAGTTAACATTATTGTTCCGCAAATGGAACAATGCCGAGTATCTTCTTGACTTCTTCATGGAGAATTTTGAAGATCTAAAAGGTTTCTTCAAAATTGAGCGCCTTGACCGAGCCGTTGAAGATACTCTTGAAGATGCAGAGGCTCTTGAAGAATTGGTGCTTGATTTCCCTTATACCGAAAATCTTGATGAACTATTCAGGCCACTTGATATTACAGATACAAGAATGTCTGAATTGACACGAGAAAAAGCTCGTAATTGGGGTAGAGACCGTCATTCAAGTTGGCTCAGAATTTATGCAATAAGGCTGGAGCCAAATGTTTATGTCGTAACAGGAGGTGCAATCAAACTAAGCCGAACAATGCAGGAGCGTGAACATACAGCGCTCGAACTTGATAAACTAAACCGCTGCAAGGCTTATTTGAAGGCCAATGGCGTTTTTGACCAAGATAGTTTTATAGAACTCAGTAATGAATAATAATATGGCAAGTCAGGCAATTAAATTTTTAGAAACTCACATGAGCGAGACACCATCGCGCTTTGTTGAAGAAGCCACATGGCGCAGAGAAAATGCGAGTTGGCTACGTTGGTCGCGTCAGCTTGCCGTTACTCTTATTGGGTATATGCAAGATAATGGCATGAAGCGGGCCGATCTCGCCTCAAAACTTGGAGTGACCCCTCAATATGTCAGTAAACTGCTTTCCGGTACTGAAAACCTCAGTTTCAAAAGTATAGCCAATATTGAGGACAAGTTAGGCATTTCTTGTCTATCTATTTCGTAATGTAATTTATTCAAGTTTCGCAGGCTCAACTTGAAGTTTATGAGTTTATAAGTTTATAAGTTTAGTTTATCTGAGGTTTGTCTCAGAACATATATCTGAGATTAGTATTGTTGAATAAACTGACTCAAAACCAAGATTGTCAATATAAAGTTCAAGATGCGAAACTTAAGTAATTTAGTAATTCAATCATCTGCGGCCAAAGGATCGGATGATTGCGGATGGCTTGGCGTTGGTAATTACTCTGAAAGGTCTTTGCGTTCTGAAGTTGGTTCTTTGTCGGGGATCTCTGTCATATCCGGTGTCAGGTAGTTTCGGCGCGAGTCTATGGCTATCAGCACGATGTCGTCGTCGGTGTCGGGTGTGTAGTTGAATTCCGGTCCGGAGGTTTTGCCTATATGGCGCAGGGTTCCGTCAGACGGGCTCATCACCCATACGTCCTTCTCCACGCCGGATATGCGGCTTAGATCAAGGCGCATCGGGCGTGCGGTGTGGTTGTAGACCAGCAGGTAGTCGTCGCCGCGTGTCGCGATCAGGCGGTCGTAGCGGGTTCCGTTCTCGATTATCACGCTCTGGTCTGGTATGCGTCCGGCGTAGGGGAGCGCGAGCATCAGCCGCTTCAGGTATTTCATCTGGTTGCGGCCCGGGTCGTGGATGGCTTTGTACCAGGGTTTCGCCTCGCAGTCGGCGAAATATGCACCCGGAATGCCGGGACGCGCGAACTGCATGATATTGTTGTGGCCGTAGGTGTGTCCGCATGATCCGGCGAATACCGACCAGTAGGCATAGCGGCGCATATCTCGCTCGCCCCATACCGGTTCGTCGGCGGAATGCAGCCCCTGAGGTATGTTCTCATAACTTGGCTCGCCGTCCAGCACTGGTTTTACGGGCATATGTTTCCTTACAGAGTCGACATACATCCAGCAGTCTTCCTCCGTGCCGTCTGGTATGGGATAATCCTTATTGCCCATACGCTGTCCGTATCTGCGGTGTCCGCTCTGAAACATGTGGAAGTCAAGCCATGGCGCGTCGGCCCACCAGCGTGCCGATGTGGTGCGTCCGCGCGGGTGGAATGTCATGAGATGTCTGCTGGCGCGGCTCTTGATGGCGCGTGCGAGAGAGTCCCATACTTCCGGCTTGACATCTCCTTGAATGTCGCCGCCTGTTATCCATATGATATTTGGCCGGTCGCCATATCTTTCGGCAAGGAAACGGCCGTATTCAGCGGCTTCGTCTTCATTCAGCTTTCCACTCTTCACGAGTCCTCCCCATATGCACACCATGCCGATATATATTCCGTGGCGTTCCGCCGTGTCGATGATGTGGTCCATATGGTCCCAGTAGCCGTATTCTCCGGGGCTGTCGCATGCCGACATGTTCCAGCCGTCAGGGTTGGAAAGCATTCCATAACGGTTGACTGAGGGCACGGCGTTTAGCACCTGTATCTGCACCACGTTGTAGCCGGCTTCGGCGCAGTTTGCCAGGTACATCTCCGCTTCATCGCGGTCCAGACGCTGCGGCAGCAGCCATCCGGTTTCGCCGAGCCAGAAAAAGGGGGTTCCGTCGGTATGCTGCAGGTAAAGCCCGTCGCCGCTCACAGAGAGGTCGCCGTGGTTCCATGGCTTTGTCTTTGCGTCGCAGAAAAATACAGTCGAGAGAAGAATGATTGCTGCTATGATTCTTTGATATGATGTCATGTCCTGATGTATATGGCGGTTCAGATTTGGGAATTTCACGCAAATATAACGATTATTTTTTGAAAAAGTGTTAACTTTGTGGATATATTATCAACCTGACATTTTTATCCTTCTATGAAACTTTTCAAACCTCTGATATTCATTTCTTCTTTATCCTGCGCTTTCTCCGCTTACGCGGCCGATATGGTATGGTCGTCTGACAAGCGCCCGGCGTCTTACTCGATGCCGGCCGACGCGGACCCTGTCGTGACGGTGGCGGCAGGAATGTTTGCCGACGATATCAAGGCTGTGACCGATATCCGTCCGCACGCCGTGCTTCCGGCGCAGGCGAATATCCGTCTTTACCAGATTGACACCGCTCCCCGGAATGAACTCAAGCAGCTGAAGGAGATGGGGATGGATATCGACGGACTGAAGAAACTTACGGATGGGTTTGCAATAAAAGTGCACGGTGGAGTGATATATATAGCCGGAACCAACGGCAGGGGAGTTGCCTATGGGCTTCTTGAGATGTCGCGGATGGCGGGTGTCACCCCCTGGGTGTGGTGGGGTGATGTGGTGCCGGAAAAAAACTACACTCTCACCATTGACGACAACTTCAGCACCATGCAGGGTGCCAGCGTAGAACGCAGGGGTGTCTTCATCAACGATGAGGACTGGTCGCTGCGCCCCTGGAGCCATCTTAACTTCGAGCCCTCGGAAAAGACCGAGATAGGGGCGAATACCTACCGCAAGATTTTTGAACTTCTGCTGCGCCTGCGGGCCAACACCATATGGCCTGCAATGCACGAGGGCACCACGGCTTTCTTTGAAGTGGAAGGCGCGAAAGCGCAGGCCGACAGCTGCGGCATAATAGTCGGCACCTCACATTGCGAGCCGCTGCTCCGCAACAATGTGGGCGAATGGGACCGCGGCGAGCGCGGAGAATTCAACTACCGCACGAACAAGGAGGCGGTGCAGCGATACTGGGCCGAACGCCTCGATGAAGTGAAGGACTCGAAAGGGGGGAATATCTTCACCATCGGTATGCGCGGCATACACGACAGTTCGATGGCGGGGTACAAGACAACGCAGGAGAAATTCGACGGGTTGCAGGAGGTGATCCGCGACCAGCAGAAACTGATCCGCAAGCACATAGGCGATCCTTCGGAGCAGGACCAGATTTTCGTGCCTTATAAAGAGGTGCTCGAGCTCTATGAGATGGGACTCGATGTGCCTGACTATGTCACTCTCATGTGGTGTGACGACAACTACGGCTATCTGACCCGCCTCAGCAATCCTGAGGAGCAGAAGCGCAAGGGTGGCGGAGGTGTGTATTATCATCTCAGCTACTGGGGGCGTCCGCACGACTATCTTTGGCTCACCACCACACAGCCGGGCCTGATCTATCAGCAGATGCGCAACGCCTACGACCACAATGTGCGTAAACTCTGGATTGCAAATGTCCACGATCCGAAGGTGGCGGGCTATGACCTCGAGCTTTTCATGGATATGGCTTGGGATATCGACGGAGTGGATGGTACGTCGCTGGACTCCCACTGCAAGGCATGGGTGGAGCGCAATTT
>USNC01000154.1 GCA_900555915.1 uncultured Porphyromonadaceae bacterium
GGCAGCGTCAGATGTGTATAAGAGACAGTGCGACGAGAGTTCATCATAGTCAGCCACGACCGATACCGGTTTTACATCTTCGGAAAACTCACTCATCGGCACATAATAACTTACTCTCGCCGTAGACGGGAAAAGCAGAAGACTTTCGCCAGACGGGACGTTGACGGCAGTGACAGCGACCACATCTTCCTTAAGTACCAAGGGTTCGACGTTGATCATGACAGTCACGGAAGAGGGAATTAGACGGACCCCTTTCACTCCCCTGAGATCTGAAGTGAACGACTTTGTCTGATCGAGATTCTTCTCTATGTAGGATTTGGTGTAAACCCGGGTCAGAGTATCAAGAATCTCTCGAGGGCCATAGGCAAGGACTCTTGAAGGGTCGGCCGAAGGTTGCCCGTAGACCACAAAACCGGCTTTTGCCGATGCCTCGACCGCAACCTGAACAGGGACAGCCTTGCCTGGACGGTCGGTGTAGACCAGGCGTAAAGAGTCGATGCTCGTCGATAGAATGGAGGCACCGCCTCCGAAGACTTCCTTGAGCGCCGACATCATATCAGATCTGGTGCATATCAATTGTCCGCCGTCGGCAAGTTCGCGGAAACTGAGATTTACAGTAGGATTCCGGAACCATGCGGTCCTCATGAGGTTGGAGCCTTTGTCGCGTACCTCGACATGGAGATGCTTCGGCACCTCTGAGATGAAGGTCACGCTATCAGGTTTGTCGGTAATCCGGACATTGACCATGAACCCATTCTGCACCGAATCGTTCAGAGTCAGAATAAGCCAGAACAAGGCTGCTATACCGACGAAAACGGCAAATAGCAGAATGCTCCGGAATCTCGAGGAGTTCCGCAGCATCACGCACCATGCCATCACTGACTTAAAGACACCGCCCATGAGCGACAATCAAGAGGATCCACAATCACTGCTTCTGGGCAGGATTCTCTACTCCGGCAGGAAAAACGGAACCTTTGTCAACTTTAATCTGAGTTCCGGGCGCAACCTCAATCATGACTGTAAGGTCGCCGATTTCCTTGAGCTTGCCGTGTATGCCGCCGGCAGTGACAACCCTGTCGCCAGACTTCATTGCCTCGCGGGCTTTCTTGATCTCTTTCTGCTTTTTCTGCTGGGGTCTGATCATGAAAAAGTAGAAAATCACGATCATTGCCACAATCATGAGCATGCCGCTCATACTGCTTGCACCGCCACCGGCGGCCTGAAGAAGAATTGAATTCATATCTGTATTTTTCGTTTTACCCAAGTCTCGCGCCGGCTCGACTTAAGACTCAGGGGTTATTATTCAGGATTTAATCATACGGTTGGAGCGCCGTTCATTTTTTCAATTTTCCCGACTCCTTTAGATTTGCTATCACAGTGCCGAGAAGACCATTGATGAAGGTGCCGCTCTTGGCCGAGGAGTAACTTTTGGCAATCTCGATATATTCATTGAGAGAAGCCTGAATAGGAATCTTGGGGAATGTGAATATCTCGGCGAGTGCGGTCTGCATTATCACTACGTCCATATAGGCCAGACGGTCCGACTCCCATTCCTGGGTGTCGAGCCCCTCATCGATATATTCGCGGTAGGTCTTGGCCTTCTTCACTGTTGCCTCGAAGAGGTCGGCTCCGAACTTCGAATCCTCGGCATCCTTGAACATCGGCATGACGGGCTCTTCCCCTGCCGGAAGCGCTCCGGAAGCCTTCTCCTCGAAGCGACGGAAAGTCTTGATGACGAACTCACCCATGATATCGAAATCATCGTTCCAATACACGGATTTGCTTTCCATCATATCCAGGAACTCCTCATCGCAGAATATCACTCCACGCATTATCTTTTTCCAGAACTCGCAGTCGGCATGGAGATCGGTGGTAGGATCTGCCATATACTCCTGATATATCTGCGACCCTGTGATCTTCGACAGCAGGTGCTTCAGTATATCCCGGTCCTGCTCCACCCATGAAATCTTCCTGCTCTCCATATAGGAGCGAATCTCATCTGAGTCGCGAAGGAGTTTTACGAGTTCATTGTCGACAAATTTGGGATTTGGATTCAGATCTTCCGCTGTCTTGAAATAGCGGTGTCTTCTCTCGTCAAGATCCACTTCCTGCTGATAGGTAAGGTCTACGGGAAGAGAGAGAAGTCTGAAATAGAGTTCACGCGCCTTATCAAGACTTGCCTTCAGTTCTTCCAGCCCCTCAGCCACATTGTCCTGACTTGATGAGAACTCACGGAAAGTGACGGCAACCATTTCCTTCGCGCGGTCCACGCCTCTGAGCGAATAATTCTCATATCGCTGCTCAAGGGCGGCCACAGCTGGATCGGAAGCGATAAAAACACGGAAAATATCCTGCCAGATGGTGGGATTTGACGCCGGGTCTGCAAGATACTTCTTCAGAATTGCCGACGAGGAGACCTTATCAGCAATTTCGTCGACACAGGGCGCGAGCAGAAACCGGCTGGATTGATACCTGTTTTTCAGCGACTTAATGATATTATCAGAGACCAACCTGCGAATGAACCGGGTCTCAGCCAAGGGGTACTTCCTGTCAGATTTCTTCACACAGTCGGCTATCCTCATCATCAGATAAAGATAGTCGAGATAGAGCGTATAGGCAAAACGCTTCTCTTTAGTGGGAGCAGACGGAGAGGACTGCACCGCAAAATTGTTTTGCACGAGAAAGTATGAATAAAGCAGTTGCACCACCTTTATTCTAATAAGGACTCTATTTATCATTGATATATCGTTTTCAAACAAAACAGTCAAGTGCCGACACTCGAGTCAACACTTTTGATAACATACGACAAAATTAGTAAAATAAGTTGGAATCTGCAAAAAACCAATCCTGTTTTTACAAAATAACCTGTCATCATAGGCCGAGAAGGCTGTGGCCAGCCTTGTTTCAGGCGATCACAGGCTCCGCTGCCTCACGGCCTCGTAGATCATGATGCCGGCAGCGACCGAGACATTGAGAGAACTTATCTCGCCTACGATAGGAATCGCCGCAAGGTCGTCGGCGAGCCTTAACACATCGTCGGATATGCCCGTCTCCTCCGCCCCCATGACGATAGCCACCGGCACTGTGAAATCGGTAGCCGTATAGTCACGCGCACCTTTTTCCGTGGCGGCCACAATCTTATAGCCATTCTCCTTTAGAGTCTTCACGGCGTCGAGCGCGGAGCGGGTGCGGCACACGGGGATATGAAACAGGGCGCCTGCCGAGGTTTTCACCGCATCGGCAGTGATGGATACCGAATTGTGGGAAGGAATGACAATCGCATCTGCACCTGCACAGCAGGCTGTGCGGGCGATGGCTCCGAAATTCCTTATATCCGTCACCCCGTCGAGCACAATCATCAGCGGAGTCCTCCCCTCCTCATAAAGAGCAGGAATGACATTGTCGAGACTGTGGTAGGGCACAGCGGCCAGGACAGCCACCGCTCCCTGATGGTTTTTCATCGTGATGCGGTTGAGTTTCTCCACCGGAACCCTTCTCACCAAAACGCCATATTCCTTGGCCTTGGCGAGCAATTCTCTGGCAAGATCGCCATTGATATCCTTTTTCACCAACACTTTGTCGATGTCACGGCCGGCCTCGATGGCCTCGATAATGGCTCTCAGGCCAAATATATAGTCGCTTTTTTCCATAAGTCAAATATCGTTAAGCAGAGCGCGCGCATTGGTGAGCGCGGCCTCGTTGATTTCCTTGCCCGAAAGCATCCTCGCAATCTCCCTTATCCTCTCATCCGGGGAAAGGCTGCGCACATTGCTGACTGTGCGGTCCTTGTCATCGCTTTTATACACGAGCAGATGAGCCTGCCCCTTCACCGCCACCTGCGGCAGGTGTGTGATAGCGAGCACCTGCATCCCCGCCGCTATCTCCGCCATCATAGATCCCATACGGTCGGCGATATCGCCCGACACGCCGGTATCGATCTCATCGAATATGACAGTCGGCAACTTCAGTTTGCTTGCCGTTATTGCTTTGATGCAGAGCGTCAGCCTTGCCATCTCGCCGCCCGACGCCGTCTGCGAGATGGGCATCAGAGGCTGGTTCTTATTGAACGAACAAAGGAATTCCATCGTGTCTTTCCCTTCGCGGGCCAGTTTGCCATGGGTAATCTCCACTTTCATCTTCAGATTCTTCAGTCCGAGACCACGCGCCCTTTCGGTGAGCACAGTCTCAAACCGCCGGGCCGCCTGCTCTCGGGAATCGCTGAGAAGCTGCGCCTTCATCCTGAGTTGCTCACCGAGTCCCTTTGCCTCGGCTTCCAGTTCGTTGAGAAGAGCCAGATTGTCTGCGCCGCTGCATTTCTCCTTTTTCAGGGAAGCATAGAGTTCGACGAGACTCTCATAGTCCTTCACCTTGAAGCGGCGAACAGCCTCATACAGGTCTTTCATCCTCGCCTCCACCTTGGAAAGCCTCGCCGGATCAGACTCTATGCCTGAGGCCAGATGCACCAAAGTGTCGCTTATATCTTTCAACTCTATAATTATTCCCGCGAGTCTGGTGCTGACAGAGGCGCCATCGCCGGCCGAGACATTGGGCAGAAGCGACAGATCCACCTGTCTCTTATACACATCTCCGAGCC
>USNC01000155.1 GCA_900555915.1 uncultured Porphyromonadaceae bacterium
GCATACGAGATCGCTCAGTGTCTCGTGGGCTCGGAGATGTGTATAAGAGCCAGTTATGACACAACAGGCAAAAAGGTCTGCATCCTTGAGGATGCAGACCTTTTTATTATTGATGGTATCAGATTTTTATAATCAGATGTAGTTGCTCCATGCACCGAGGATCTGGTGGAGTTCGGGACTTGCCTGAGTACGGAAGTCGGTCAGCATGAAGTCGCCGGATACGTTGACGAATCTAAGAATAGAGTCGAAAGAGACATCGAGGGTGACGAGCTGCGGGTTCTGTGCGATGTTGACTCTCTGGAGCATTGTGAAGTTGGCGAGCGATACAGTGGAGAGGTTGTTGTACTGGAGGTCGACAAAAGCGAGGTTCTGGCAGTTTTCAACTCCGAATGAAGTCAACGAGTTGTAGGGGAGCCAGAGGTCGCTCAGCATCGGACAGCCTGAGATACTGAAACCTACCATGTGGTTGTCGCTTGCAAGCAGAGTTGCGAGCTGCGGAAGATTCTGGAGATAGAGGTTTGTGATCTTGTTGTCGCTCACATTAAGGTTCTGCAATGAGCTGAGACCGGAGAGCGAAATCTCGGAAAGTTCGTTGTAGCTTGCATAGAGATGCTTCAACGCGGTGCAGTCGGTGACGATGAGCTGTTCAAGACGGTTGCTCATCACGTTGAGGGTCTCAAGGTTTGCCGAGTTTGCAACGTCGAGAGCCACGAGGAAGTTGCTCGCGATGTTGAAGTTTCTCAGCAAAGGCACACCGCTCAGGTCGACTTCGGAAAGACGGTTGCGGTAGAGTTTCAGGCTCTGGAGAGCCGGGCACTTATCGGCCGAGAATGTCTTCAGCATATTGCGTCCGGCATTGAGTTCCACAAGCGCGGGGCAGTTGTCGACGATGAGCGCCGAGAGTTTATTGTCGGAGACATCGACTTTCTTCAGCGCCGGGAAGTTGCTCAGATCAAGAGTACCCGAAAGTTTCTTGCCCTTGAGGTCGATTTCCGTGATGGCACCGTTTTCTACCTTTATGCCCTGCATCGCAGTATATTTCGCTCCGTTGAGTTCGAGGCTCTGTGCGTTGGAGACTCCTTCCGCGTTAGTCTGGGACAGGAATGACTCTATAGCTTTTTTCTCGCTTTTTGATTGTGCGAAGGCGCAGCCACCAAATACTAACGCTGCCGCCATAATTAATAATGTTCTTTTCATAGCTTTAGGTTTTTTGTGTGTTTTTCTTTTTTCATTTTTTGTTGTGATAAGTAGACCTGCATCTTTCGAAGCAGTGGGGAGAATCCGGAGATTAGATTTAATGATTTGTTTTTAAATCATCGTCCCGTCGGTTTTCATACTTAAAACGTCTGGGCTTTCGATTGGTTTAACACTTCGTCATTTTTTTTAATAATCCGGAATCGTGTTCAAAACCGGGAATCAGATCCTGCGGGGAATGCCGGAAAGATCGATTCCGATCATCGTAATCAGCAAATCATAGTTCTTTAGATTTAGTTTATAGTAGTGTTATAAATCTTGTTTGCAATACAAACACGTTAACCGACGTTAAGGTTCATTAACCACATATTTTTTCCGGAGGATTCATATTCCGCAGCTACGACGGCAAATAAAGTGGAACGCAGTTGTTGTTATATATAAAGAGAGAACTCTTAACATAGCGAGTGCTTAAAGAAAAAACTTGATGTGTTGAGGGCGCTAATATGTATTTTTTACTATATAAGGATATGATGACAGAACTTGAGGCACTCAGGCAACGGCATTCGGTAAGAAAATATCTCGACAAGCCGATCGACGACGCGACTACAGCGCGACTACGCGATAAAATCAGAGAACTTAATGAGGAAAGCGGGCTTCACATGCAGCTGGTGGTCAATGAAGACAAGGCGTTCAGAGGAGGAATCTTCACATATGGCAAATTCAGCGGCGTAAGCAACTATATCCTCGTTATCGGCAAAAAGTCGGCAAGTCTTGACTACAAGGCCGGATATTACGGAGAGAAACTTGTGATTTTTGCGCAGCAGTCAGGACTTCGCACGTGCTGGGTAGGACTCACCTACAAGAAGATAGCGGGCACATACAGTATTTCGGAGGGAGAGAAAGTAGTGTGCTGCATAGCCATAGGATATGGGGCTGACGACGGTGTGCGGCATAAGATGAAGCGCAAGGAGCAGATAAGCAACATCAGCGACCGCACACCTGAATGGTTTGCCGACGGAATTGAAGCGGCGCTTCTCTCGCCCTCCGCCATCAACCAGCAGAAATTCAGGTTTGAGTATCTGGAGCCTACCCTCTCCGGAGGGAAGGGCAAGGTAAAGCCGGAGAAAGGATTCTCGCTTGTGGGCTACACCGGAATAGACCTGGGAATAGCGATGTGTGACTTTGAGATCGGAGCAGGCAAAGAGAATTTCGAATGGTACGGATCACCTCTTGACAGTTGACACAAAGGCCGACGACAAACTGCCGGAAACGCGCACAGGCATCCGGACAACAATAATTATGATATATTGACAAACCTTAAACGGCAGGCTTCCGTTAACAACGATGGGATTTGGCACGGTATTTGCTTATTTCCATACAGACGGACGAAATCGAACCGCCTGAACAAATTGTAACACCATAAAAAACAATACAGAAATGAACATAAGACCGCTTGGCGACCGCGTGCTGGTAGAACCCACAGCCGCCGAAGAAGTGACAATGGGAGGCATCATCATCCCCGATTCAGCAAAAGAGAAGCCGCTCCGCGGCAAAGTGCTGGCAGCCGGCAACGGCACAAAAGATGAAGAAATGATACTCAAGGCCGGCGACGAAGTGCTCTATGGCAAATACGCAGGCACTGAAATTGAGTTCGAGAACAAGAAATACATCATCATGCGCCAGAGCGATGTCCTGGCGGTGATAGCGTGACGGAAAAATTTAGAATTTAGAATCTTAAGTTTCGCATCTTGAATTTTATATTGATTATATTGCGGTTAGGTTAATTTTATTTACAAAACTCAGCACAGGAAAATTCCCTTGTATGGGCTGCAAATAAACTGAACGTATAAACTTATAAACTTATAAACTTCAAGTTGAGAGAAGCGAAACTTGAATAATCTTAAATCATGGCAAAGATAATCAAATTCAACATACAGGCTCGCGAAGAGCTAAAAAAAGGAGTCGACGCACTTGCCGACGCGGTGAAGGTGACACTCGGCCCCAAAGGTCGCAACGTAATCATTGAGAAGAAATTCGGCGCGCCGCACATCACAAAAGACGGCGTGACAGTAGCGAAGGAGATCGAGCTTGAGAACGCATTCGAGAACATGGGCGCGCAGCTCGTGAAAGAAGTGGCCTCGAAGACAGGCGACCAGGCCGGCGACGGCACCACAACCGCCACCGTGCTTGCCCAGGCCATAGTGACAGAAGGTCTGAAGAACGTAGCAGCCGGTGCCAACCCGATGGATCTGAAGCGCGGCATCGACAAGGCTGTCAGCAAAGTGGTGGAAGGCATCCGCGCCATGAGCGAGGAAGTCGGCGACGACATGGCCAAGATTGAGAACGTGGCACGCGTCTCGGCCAACAATGACGAGGAAATCGGACGCCTCATAGCCGAAGCCATGAAGAAAGTGAAGAAGGAAGGAGTGATCACAGTAGAGGAAGCGAAAGGCACCGACACCACTGTAGACGTAGTGGAAGGCATGCAGTTCGACCGCGGCTATATCAGCCCCTACTTCGTGACCAACTCAGAGAAGATGGAATGCGAGATGGACTCTCCCTACATCCTTCTCTACGACAAGAAGATCTCCAATCTTCAGGAAATGCTTCCTATTCTTGAGGCAGTGGCACAGTCCGGCCGTCCGCTTCTCATCATAGCGGAAGACGTGGACAATGAAGCGCTGGCCACACTGGTGGTGAACCGTCTGCGCGGATCTCTGAAGATATGCGCAGTCAAGGCTCCCGGATTCGGCGACCGCCGCAAGGAGATGCTCGAAGACATCGCTGTGCTCACCGGAGGCAACGTGATAAGCGAGGTGAAGGGAATGCAGCTCAAGCAGGCCACTGTCAACGATCTCGGCACAGCTGAGAAAGTGTCGGTCAACAAAGACAACACCACCATAGTGAACGGAGCAGGCTCGAAAGAAAACATCGAGGCGCGCGTCAACCAGATCAAGGCTCAGATAGAAAGCACCAACTCCGAATATGACAAGGAGAAACTTCAGGAGCGTCTGGCAAAACTGGCAGGCGGCGTGGCTGTGCTCTACATCGGCGCACCTTCCGAGGTGGAGATGAAGGAGAAGAAAGACCGCGTAGACGACGCATTGAGCGCTACCCGCGCTGCGATCGCCGAAGGTATCGTACCAGGCGGCGGCACTGCCTACATCCGCTGTCTCGACTCGCTGGCCGAACTGAAGGGTGACAACAACGACGAAACCACCGGCATAGCCATCATCCGCCGTGCCATCGAGGAGCCCCTACGCCAGATCGTGGCCAACGCCGGCCTTGAGGGTGCTGTGATAGTGCAGCGCGTGAAAGAAGGGACAGGCGATTTCGGCTACAATGCCCGCACCGACCAGTATGAGAACTGTCTCTTATACACATCTGACGCTGCCGA
>USNC01000156.1 GCA_900555915.1 uncultured Porphyromonadaceae bacterium
AGTTCGGCAGTGAAGGTGATACGGGCATGGGGTCAAATGGCCGGTCATAACCCGGGCTTATGAAAGAGGGCGCCAAGACGCCCTCCCGGGTATCATGGCGCCGCAGGCAGTTGCCAACCATATCTAATCTATAATCTAAAGCCTATTCCCTATGCAGATGCTTCACCGGATTGTCGTGCGATATTTTGATCGTGTCGCATGTCACCACCGCCACTATTATCACCAGCACCAGCGCGATGCACAGTATGTTGAATGCCGGTGCGAGTGCCGTCTGGTCGGAGAACTGCGATATCCACTTGCTCCCGAGAGGGATCGCAAGCAGCCCTCCCGCTATGGTCGACGGCAATGCTATCTTCAGTATGTCCTTGATGAAAAGTCCTGTTATCTGTCTTGACGTGAATCCCGTGACTTTTCTTATGGCCACTTCCTTTGATCTGAACTGCACCTCATCCGTAGTGTAACCTATAAGTCCTATCATTGCGATGACAAGGATGGCGATGCCGATCACCATGACTGCCAGGCCGAAATTCTTCACCGGTTCGGCAAGCGACAGCACCTGGTCGCGGTAGGGGGTGATATATATATCGCGGTCGGTAATTATCCTGTTCACAACGTCCTGAGCCTCCTGCATGTTTTCAGGTGTCAGGCGGTTGAACCGGATGTAGACCCGATCCATAATTTTTTTCGCAGGGAAAAACACGGCGGCGCGCGGGTCGCTGTTGTTGTTCTGGAATCCGCCTCGCTTCATGTTGCCTACCACTCCGCAGATGGTGTATTCGATATCATTGGGGTCGACATCATATTCGTGACCGGTAATCTTGAATCTTGAGCCGACTATTGTCCCTGCCTTGGCCGATGATCCGATTTTTTCGAGCACATCGGCAAATTTCTGTTCCACTATCACCTGGCGGTTGGTGGAATCCGCATCATCGTAGAATGTTGTCCCTTCGAGCAGACGCATGCCCGCTACTTCGATAATATCCGCGTTTGCATAATACATGTCGGCTACGTTCACCTGCTTTTCGACTTCGTCGGTCCAGACATTGTTGCCGCTGAAACTGTAGATGAGATTCGACATCGCCGACGAAACTCCCTCCACGCAGCTGAGGCTCTCGAGTTCATTGACCAGAGTCCTTCTTACGGATTGATCCACATTGCTCACATCAAGCGTTCCAAGGTTTTCATATTCGATACCCATGTCGATCGAGGACACATGATGAAACTGTCGGCCTACAAGCACCAGCAGGCAGAGAAGCAGCGAGGAAGCAGTGAACTGCACTGCCAGGAGCGCGAGTTTCCAGAAGCGGCGGCTTCTCACGCGTGTCGAGAAACTGTGGGCCACCGGGGTGCGGCAGTAGATCCATGCCGGAACCGCTCCGGTCACCGCAAGAATCGCCAGGCACACGATAGATTCTGCAATCCAGACATTCCCCGTGGAGAGCAGTTCGCCCGGAGTGTATCCGAGAAGGCGCTGGCATGTGTCGGGAAAGCAGAATACGAGCAGGATGGCGAGTCCCATCGACAAACCCAGATAAAATATGCTCTCGCCCATTATCATTCTGAATATCTTGCTGTCCGGTGTGCCGTAGCATTTCCTGACAGCCATCTCTTTGCTGCGCTTGCCGGTCTGTCCGATCGTGATCAGCAGATAGTTCAGTCCGGCGCACATCAGCATCACTACGGCGAGCAGCGACAGTATCCATGTCATGGTCTTCACCGATTCCTCTGAGTTGTGATTGCCGATGAGCGGTGTGGTGCCGATATTGTAGTTGCTGATTTCAAGGTCTTCGCTGTCCACGTTTTCCCGGAGCATACGGGTCACATAGGGTTGCAGTTCTGCAGGATCACATCCGGGTGCCACACGTATGATACTCGAATACATGTCGTTGCCTATCCAGTTCTCCCGTCCGTCGTGCATGAACATGCCTATCGACTCAAGACTGAGATACACCGCGTTGTGCAGGGAAGAATTGAGCGGGTAATCCTTGTAGACACCGCCGATTCTCAGGCGCAGAGACTTGTCTCCGTCCGGAAGACGGAGTTCTTTGCCCACCACGTCGCCCGGCAGTCCCTCGCCCAGTTTCCTCGCAAGCGATTCCGGAATCATGACTGAAGCCTTCACCGAAAGTGCCTCGTGGGGGTCGCCTGCGACTATCTCTGTCTGTAGCACGTCGAAGAAGCAGCTGTCGGCCATTATGACGCGTTCTGTGTCATATATCTTTCCATCTTCTATCTGCACGCGGCAGGGTCCATAGTATAGAGTCGCGAACCGTGTGGCCGCCTCTACGAGCGGTGAGTAGCGTTTGATCGCGGGGGCTATGGCTCCGGCGGTCTGGTTGTATTCCCGGTATTCGCCGTTCATCTCCACGCTTTCGGTAAGTATGTGGATACGTTCGCTATCGGGAAGAAACGTGTCGTAGGTCTCTTCCAGATACACCTTGGCCACGAGCAGGAATCCGATGGCAAGTCCAATGGTGAGGCAGACCGTCTTTATGATATTGCGCCATAGGTCGGCTGTGAAAAATCGCATCATGGTTACATTTTCTCGTTAAGGGTTTCTACAATCTGGCCGTCGAAAAGATTGATGATGCGGTCGGCATATCCCGCATCCTTCATCGAGTGGGTCACCATTATTATGGTGGCTCCTTCGCGGTGGAGTTCAGAAAGCAGATCCATCACTTCCGAACCTGTCTTCGAATCGAGGTTGCCGGTAGGCTCGTCGGCCAGTATCAGTCCTGGACGGCTCACCGTGGCTCTCGCTATCGCTACCCTCTGTTGCTGTCCGCCCGATAGTTGGGATGGGTAGTGGCGGCTGCGGTGGCTTATCTCCATGCGGCGCATGGCCTCGTCTACCCGCCGGCGCTTCTCTTCCTTGGTAAGCGATATGTTGTGAAGGGGAAGCATGATGTTGTCGCGCACGTTCATCTCCTCTATCAGGTTGAACGACTGGAATATGAAGCCTATGCGCCCCTTGCGGAATGCGGTGCGTTGGCTTTCCCTGAGCCGGCCCACCTCGGCTCCGTCGATATAATACTCCCCGTCAGTAGGATTGTCGAGCAGGCCGATGATGTTGAGAAGCGTCGACTTGCCGCACCCCGACGGACCCATGACCGCTACAAATTCGCCGTCGTTCACTTTCATCGACACATTCTTGAGAGCCTGGGTCTGTACGCTCTCTGTGCGGAATATCTTGCTGAGATTCTTGATTTCCAGATTCATAATAAATTATTTGTGTTATGTGAGTAATTATGTTATTCAGTTGTTAGGATTATTTTGTCGGCGTCGCCGTAGCCGGAATAGCTGCTGAGGATGATTCTCTCGCCGGGTTGAAGCCCTTCGGTCACCTCATAGTATTTCGGATTCTGCCGTCCTATCTTTATGTCGCGGCGTCTGGCCGTCTTTCCGTCCGCGTCAAGCACGTATGCCCACTTCCCTCCGGTCGACTGGAAGAAACTCCCTTTCGGCACCATCACGGCCTCGGTCGGTTCGCCAAGTTCGAGATCTATCGAAAAGCTTTGTCCCACTCTCAGATTGGCAGGTCTGTCACTGTCCAATACCAGATCGGCCTTGAACTGGCCGTCGGCCACCTCCGGATATACTTTCTTCAGGACGAGATTGAACTGTGATCCGTTTTTTATCGCTTTTCCCCGCAGTCCGGGAGCGATCCTGTCGATATAATGTTCGTCGATGCTTACCGTCAGTTTGTAATTGTCGAGTATGTTGATCTGCCCTACCTGCGTGCCGGCTGGAATATTCTGTCCTAAATCGGCGTTGAGGGAGCCGAGTTGTCCGCTGTGGCTCGCCCTGATATTAAGATTGTCGGCGCGCTGGCGCACAAGCTGGAAGTTTTCCTGCATGTTGTGGAGGCTTTCGCGCATCATGGCCACTTGCACGTCGCGGTAGATGGAATCCTGGCGCATGCGGTTTTCAAGCAGTTTCAGATTCTCTGCGGCCAGTTCGTAGTCTTCCTTGGCCTTCAGGTATTCCTCCTTTGCGGTGAGATGTTCCTTGTAGAGTTCCTCCTGTTGCCTGCAGAGGCGCCGTTTGCGGTTGAGGTCGGTTTTCGCTGTGAGTATGTCCTGGCGTATCTGAAGGCGCTCTTTCTCCATCGCCAGTTCCGTGTCGCGGAGCATGTTCTGCTTTTCAGCAAGTTGCGACTCGCTGTCGAGTATCTGCTGGCGCAGGTTGGGGTTGTGGAGGGTCAGGATGAGGTCGCCTTCCTCTACATATGCGCCTTCCTCCACCCATTTCTTCTCCACAATGCCGGTCTCCAGAGCAGATACCTGCACTATCGTGGCAGTCTCCACTCGTCCCGACAGACGCACGAAGTCGTCGAATTTACCCTGTGTCACCTCTCCCGTCAGTATTCCGTTGCCGTCGGCATGATACGATTTTGTTCCGGCTGCAGAGACAGCCCATACCGTAGCTGCAGCGATGAGGCAGACGGCGCAGCCCCACCATCCGTATTTTCTGAGCAAGGGATATTTCCTTTTGATTTCAGTATCCATATTGATTTTTTTAATTCGTAAATAAGTTTAAACAACTTCATTATCTTCGGTTGCTGTCTCTTATACACATCTGACGCTGCCG
>USNC01000157.1 GCA_900555915.1 uncultured Porphyromonadaceae bacterium
GATCTACACGCGTAAGATCGTCGGCAGCGTCAGATGTGTATAAGAGACAGGTGCACGTCGCTCTTGTTGCCTTCTTCCTGATATCCTAACACTCCGCCTACATACGACGAACTGTTCCCCGAATCGATTGTTGCCGTGTTGCAGCACTCCGAGAGCTCCACGTTGCGGAATGAGTTGGTGAGGCCCGCGCCCGTCGGGTCGCCGCCCATCGATCCTGCTATGCCACCCACACCATGGAAGGCTCCCTTGCCATATATCTCGCCGTGGTTCGCACATTGGGTGATTCCGGTTCTGAAATTGGTGAATCCGGCTATTCCTCCTATTCCGGATGACGCCGAGTTGGAACTCCCGCCCGTGCCGCTTATATATCCTTTGTTCATGCACCCAGTCACCAGTACTCCAAGACACTCATCGTTGAGGTAACCCTTGTTGGCGTCATCGCAATGTATGCGTCCCGCGATTCCGCCCGTGTGCAGCGTTCCGCTCACCTTGCCCATGTTGACACACCATCTTATCTCAAGCCTGTCGTCGGTTGTGTTGTAGACCGAAGGATAACGCTCGGCATATCCCACCACGCCGCCGGTGTTGTCCCCTCCGCTGATGTCGGAATAGTTGATGCAGTCGTGCATCATTCCCGCTCCCGCTGAATAATACCAGCCCGCTATGCCGCCTGTGAAGTCGGCGAGAGGACAGTCGAGACGGCCGTTGAAGGTGCAGTCTTCAAGCACGCAGTTGCCATACGTGTCTTCTACCTTCCCTGCGATTCCTCCGAGATATCGGTTGCCGTCCACTCTTCCGTCAACATGCACATATCTGATCGACGACCCGGCATTCTTGCCGTTGGCTCCGCGAATCACCCCTGCTATTCCTCCTACGTATTCATCTCCTTTCACGACGCATCTGAACACCGATGTGAACCGGCTTGCATCCGGCACGCGGATCGACTGCCCGTTTTCGGAATAGTCGAACTTGTCCTGACCTGTTATGGCGCTTTCCGTCATGCCGCCCACGAGGCCGCCGACATATTCGCTTCCGGATATCTTCATCACGTTGTCGCCGCCTGGTGTCGCCGCTGCGTCGCCCATAAGAAACTTGTCGGCCTGAATCGAAGTTGAGGTGAGATAGCCGAACGCTCCTCCGGCATATTTGCCGCTTGCCGTGACTGGAACATTGATTTTCACTTTGCTCGCAACCGATACCCGGCCTTCCCATTCCCCGGCGAAGCCGCCTACATAGACATTCCCGCTCACCGAAGCCGCAGCGTCGTCCGTTGCCACGCGCGTCGACATGTCTTCACCTTCCACTGTGAAATCTCCGTTATGCTCCGAAATCTTCGCCGATCCAACAATGCCTCCCGTGCGGTCGCCACCGGCTACGATCGAGTAAACCCTCACATCGCGGAGCGTGACCTTCCCGGTGGTCTCTATCCTGCCCGCTATGCCGCCCGTGCGTGTCGCTTTCTCTCCACCCACCGGACATGAGACGCGTATGCTTTCGAGTTTGAGGTCTTGTCCTGATGTGATGAACGTGCCGATTATGCCTCCCGTCCCCGAGCCGCGGCCGTTGACGATGCGTATGTCGGAATCCTCACTTGTCACCTTGTGCTCCAGTGTCACACGGCTTATGCGCGTGGTGGAGGTGGAGCGTCCTATGACGCCCCCTGTCGAATTGCGTCCGCTCACTGAGAAATGATAGTCAGGAGTAGTCACGTCGCTCACTGTCGTCTCTCCGTTCACGAGTCCGAACAGGCCTCCCACATCGTCGTTGCCTCCCACTGATGCCGAGAGTCTGATACCGCTGGCGGTGAGCTTGCCCGACTTGAAGTGGCCGATCAGCCCGCCGATGCCGCTGCCGCCTCCGTCGCCGATCCCTTCAAACGAGCCGCGTAGACTGATGTCGCTCACAGATATGTTGCCCGACGCGCTTCCGGCCACAATGCCGCTCTCTCCGTAAAGTCCCGACACGTTGACGCCCGTAAACGAAATGTTGCTGACCGAGGCCGTGCCGCGCAACTCGATGAAAAGCCCCACTCCGCTGTCCGAACTCTCCCGTCCGCTCCCTTTGTAGTAAAGGTCCTTTATCTCGTGGCCTCCTCCGTCGTAGCTGCCTGCGAACGGTGCTCCCCAGTATCCGCGCCCGGGTGTCGAAGCGCTTTGGTCCGAAGGGGTCACATCCCCGGTCTGGCGGAAGAAAAGGCCTGCCCCGTTGCTCTCCGTGTCATCGCCGAGATTGATTATGAACATCTCGAAGTCCTGGCTGTCGGCTATGATGTAAGGGTCTGTCTCCGAGCCTGAGCCCTGAAGCATATAGCCGGGAAGGATTATCGACACCCGTTCAAGCCTGTGCGATCTGAATCGCACTTTAAGGCGTCCGGCTATCGCGCTGCCGTCGGACGATCGTAATGTCATCACGTAGTCGTCGTCGGGCAGTTCGTCGCCCTCGTCAATTCGCATCTGCAGCCGGCATGTGGGATTGCCCGGTTCCACAACTGCCGGAAAGCAGTGTGTTTTCCCTCCCGACGATATCAGCGCCACCTCCACTTCGGCCTTCCCTTCTGGAAGGCTGAAATGTTCGCGTGCTATCGAGAAGGAACTCACAGCGTATCCTTCCTCTTGTTCTATACCCGGGTCTGTGCCCGGCATGTCTGGCGAATTGTCTGAGCATCCCGCGGCCATCATGAGGCTGAGTGCCGCCATGCAGTTCAATATCTCTTTTCTCATCTGCTTCTTATTTGGTTTGCGTTCTGTATCGTTATTGTCTCATCTCCGACCAGGCCGGCACCGGGAAGGCTCCGTCGCCCGATGCTCCGATTTTCCATAGGTCGGTCGTTGAGGTGCCCATTGTCCACCGGCTGTCGATCCCTTTGTAGAATCCCGGATTCTTGATGTCGGAATCTTTCATCAGCCAGATGCCGTAGGCCTTGCCGGTGTCTGTCTCCACACTGCTCGCATCCGGTTTGTAGACGGCCAGTGTGCCGTCGCTGTACACGGGCTTTGTGTCGCCCCAGCTTTCAGGGTCGGCTATAGAGAGCATTCTCCATGCTTTGGCGTTGTTGCCCGTCCTGCCTACGAATGTCTGGGCGTCGGCGTGGCGGCCGGGGCCGTCGCCCGTATTGAGGCAGTCGCGCACTATGCTGTTGTCTTCCAGTCGCCCGACGATGCCGCCGGTATAGCCTTTAGGGGCCGATATGCCGGCTGCGTTGACGCATTGGGTGATGAATACGGCGTTGTCCTCAAACTCCATGCACGACTTGGTGATCGCGTTCAGTCCTCCGGCTATCGAGGCAAGCGAACCGGCCACGACAAAGGGTGCCGCGGCTCCGCCGGTGGCCACTATGCCGCCTATCGAGGCTGCCGTGCCCGCAAGGATGCAGACGCCGCTGACCACCTGATGCACTATCTCATTGGTCTTGTGCACTTTCTCCAGATAGTCGGCGCGCTCCTCGCGTGTGAGGTTTATCTTTTCGTTGAAGGCAAGTTCGCCCCCCTCGCTCTCGTAGTATGAGAGTGTCGACTCCAGTTGCGACAGATAATCGTCCGAGAGCGCGCGGCTGTCGAAGCGCCCCCCACGATAAGAGGCGGTCTTGCGTATCGAACTCATCCTTGATTTGATTGTCTCGTTGATATCGACACTCTTTTCTCCCAATTCAGCCGACATCTTCTCCAGTTCCTCCTCTTCGATCATTTCTTCCACACCCATGCCCCACATCACAGCGTCGGTGATGAGAAGCCCTGAGTCGGTGGTGACTTCCGCGAAACGCAGGAAATTCTTCAGTGTCTTGCTTGCCGCCGCTATCGGGTGTTCTGTAATGGCGAGAAGCGGCCCTACGAAGCCCATGGCCACCTCCATCGATCCGATCACGCATTCCGCTATGTTCATGGCGGTCCACTTCCTCGGGTCTCCTATCTCGGCCACGATGCCCCCTGTGGGGCCGTTGCCTGTCGAGGTGAGTTGCCCGAAATTGCCGCAGTAATGGATGATGGTGTTGTTGCCTGCGAGCGACACTATTCCGCCGAGATGCGTCCCGCTCCCGTTCACTTGGCCGTAATTATGGTCAAGGGCGATGGAGCCGTAGGAGGTCTTGCCGAGGATGCCTCCCACATAATCCTGCCCGGATACCTCGCCGGTGTTGATGGCGTTGTGCACCACCGATATGGAGGTGTTCCCGGCTATGCCACCTGCATATCGTTGCGCCGTGATGTTGCCTGTGTTGTAGACGGCATATGTCCCCGTCTGGGATTCGCCCGCTATCCCGCCTACGCATTCCGTGCCGCTGATGTCGCCGTCATTGTAGCAGTAGCGTGCCACTGTGTTGCCATACATGTAGGCCTCCCTGTCGCTCCCTTTCACTCGTGTGCTTCCCACAAGGCCGCCAACTCCGGCATAGCCGCTGACCTTGCCCGAATTCGACGATGATGTGAGCGTGGCCATCCCGGCGCCTCCGGCCAGTCCGCCGGCTCCGATGCCGCTGTTGTCGCGGTCGCCGGCGCGATAGCCGGTGGCTCCGGCTATCAGTCCCGAGTTGCTGCACGCTGTGGTGTCTGTCTCTTATACACATCTCCGAGCCCACGAGACACTGAGCGATCTC
>USNC01000158.1 GCA_900555915.1 uncultured Porphyromonadaceae bacterium
TTAGCACTTCCAATATTCGCAGTTGTAATGTTCCTTGTATATTTCCGCTTTGCATTGAGTGAATACCCATATTCCCCCGCATCAAAAGCATGCGAAGAAATCCGATTACATTTAGACGGTATCGTAATTTTAATTCCGCCCGTATAGTCTCCGGCAAAACGGTACAAAGTATTTCCTTTCAGAATAAATTCCCCTTCTCTCTTTGCTCCGGGCAGATTTTTGATCTGACAATCCATCTCTATTATAACACCAAATTCATTGGTCACAATGGTGCTGATATACTTGTCATTTTCATACTGTCTCCGGATTCCATTGGATCTTCTTATCGTGACCGAACCGGGTGAGATCTCCGTAGTGCTCGACAGCGTCTCGAGCGGGCGTGGCACTCCGCAGAACGATGCGCTCCAGACTTGGAAGGAACTGAAGGAAAACCGCGACCGTGTGGCATGGACACAGGGACAGCACATAAAATGGCTTGAGGAGAAAGGCGACACCGCATATGCCCGTTCGCTCAGAGACTCGCTCCGCAATTTCAACGAGAACTACACGAATCAGGTGCACGGAGTGATGCGGATGATAGGAAAGGGAACGGCCTACGACCTGCTCAAGCAGCGATATGGCGAGCCCTGACACGCCACCCCTCCATACAGACTTTGTTGTGATAAAATTTGTTTTATACGATATAAATCATTAAATTTGCGGTATGGAAATTCAAATTGTTAACCTTCATCTGCAGATATAAGTTGTTCAGACAACTTCAATACCTTGAGGACTTTTAAGGTGGAAAAATTATTCAAAGAAAAATTTTATAGTGTTGCGATCACAGTCGTCGTCGCAGCATTCTCTTTTTTGTTCTGGGCTTTCGCATACAGTTCGGGACTTGGCTACAGAGAGGAGATGCAGCTTTTTCAGACCACTTCCGGCTACTTCACTAATCATCTCGCACTGCCGGGTGGAATGGCTGTGTACGTCGGTGAGTTCCTGACGCAGTTTTTGGGCAACCACATTGCCGGTGCCGCAGTGATGGCTTTTCTGACCGTACTGCTCTATCTCGTTTGCCTTCATCTCTGTCGCTTACACATATCCCCGGAGCATTCGGCAATCCCGGCTGTCGTGTCGGCTCTGATTCCGGCCTGCGGAATGTGGCTATATTTGGGCGACAGGAATGTCACATTGGCCTTTTTCGTTGCCACTCTCGCTGCTATGGCGGTGGTAATGGCATTCATATGTCTCAATAGATATGCGGTGGTTCTTGCAGCGACCGCACTGCTCTATTGGCTGATAGGCCCGATGACCGTCGTCTTCACCTTGTCGGGAATAGTATATGTATGGATGGAAAAAGATAATTCCCTGACGGCAAAACTCATTTTCACCATCGTGGCGACTGCATGGCTTGCAGTGAATGTGGCTGTCTGGTCAATGTATGTGACTTTCCCTCTCAGTTACCAGTTGATTGGAATCGGATATAACCTTAACCCCGACACTTTCTCAATAGGACAGTCCGCTATCATCCTATCGTGTGTGGCGGCTCCATTGATCGCCGCTCTGGTTGCAAAGAAGCGGAAGATCATGGTCCCGGCGCTTATTGCCGCGGTGGCGGTGGTGGCAGTGGCCATATTTCCAAAAGCATACGACAGGACGACTTACGAACTTCTCGACTATGACCGGATGGTCCGCGCCAACGATTGGGACGGTATCCTGCGCTATTCCGACGAGCATGGTCCCGAACTCCCTATGAGCGTGTGCGCCACCAATCTCGCTTTGGGAATGACCGGGCAACTTGACTCGCGGGCGTTCGACTATTTCCAACATGGTGCCGAAGGCCTCGTGCCTCCATTCGCTAAGGAGACACTCTCATCATGGACCACGGGAGAGATATTCTATCAGTTGGGGATGATCAACAGTGCCCAGCGGTTTTATTTCGAGGGGATGGAGGCGATTCCCAACTACAACAAGAGCGCGCGTGCGCTGAAGAGGCTTGCGGAATGCGCTATAATACGCGGCGATCATGAGGTGGCGCGCAAATATCTGAGGCTTCTCGAAAATACTCTGTTTTATAAGAAATGGGCGCGCCGAAATCTTGGATTGCTTGATATGCCCGAAGAGATCGGAAGACATCCTGTCTACGGGCCTAAGATGACCGGGATGGTGGATGAAGACTATCTCTTCAGCGAGGGGGAACTCGACAAGACCTTCGGGCAATTGTTTCTGAAAAATCGCGGCAACCAACTCGCGAAGCAATATCTGGTGGTGTGGCCCCTGCTGCAGAGGGATCTCAACAGATTCGGAGAGTACATGGGGGTGGTGGCCGAGGCTTATCCGCAATATAATCCCCTGCTCGCGCAGCAGGCTGTGGCTTTCATCTCGATGAAAACCCGGCAGCCGATGCCCCCGATCGTGTCTCCGGCTGTGGAGCAGCAGCTGAGGGCGTTCGCTCAGGCCTGGACCTCTAAAAACAATGACCTGATCGAGCCCCATCGCCGTTCTCTGTTCTACTATCTTCTCTCCGATTAAGCCATAAAATGAAATCATAAGATGACCGACAATAATCTATCTTTTTCCAAACTGCGTCATGGCCGGAGGTATGTCCCGCTTATGGCTGTATATATTCTGTTTCTGTTTCTGTCTTTGTTTGCCACCGGTTGCGCCGACCGGCCCCAGAATGCTGAAAGGGTGTCCCGTATACCCCGCATATTTCCCGACTATGCCGGTGTGACCGTGCCGGCTGAGATCGCACCTCTCAACTTCTCAGTTCTCGACGGCAACGGCATAGCCGAGCGTGTGGATGTGTCTGTGAAGGGTGGCAAGGGGGGTGAACTGCACGTGAATGGGAGCACTGCCGACTTTGACATTGATGATTGGTATGAACTCACGGCGCAGAACGCGGGTGGCAGGCTTGCCGTCAGCGTCTGCGCCAAGATTGATGGCCGATGGGTGGAATATGATGATTTTTTCATCGATGTCAGCCCATATCCGCTCGGACAGTGGGGCCTGACCTACCGGCGGATAGCACCCGGCTACGAAGTCTACAGCAAAATGGGCATATATCAGCGCGACCTGTCAAATTTCGATGAGTTTCCCATTATCGAGAATACCATGACCGACGGCCAGTGCTACAACTGCCATACCTCCAATCGTACGGATCCTGCAACGTCGGTGTTCCATGTCAGAGGAAAACATGGCGGAACAATGATCAGCAAAGACGGCAACTGCACCCTTCTCGCCGCCAACAACGATGAGCTGGGAGGATCGATGGTCTATCCCTACTGGCACCCGGCAGGACGCTACTGCGCGTTCTCCACCAACCAGACAAGACAGGGATTCCACATTTCGGGCGACAAGCGTCTTGAGGTTTTCGACCTTTCGTCAGACATTCTCGTTTATGACACAGAGAAAAACGAGATACTCACCGACACGCTGCTCAACACCAAGGCCTGGTCGGAAAATTCGCCCTCTTTTTCGCCCGACGGCAAATGGCTCTATTTCACCACCTGCCTTCAGCAGCAATATCCTCTCGACCACAAGAAAGAGCAGTACAACCTCTGCAGGATAGCCTTCGACGCGGAATCGTGTCGGTTCGGTGATAGAGTAGACACCCTTTTCAATGCTGTGGAAAAGGGGAAAAGCGTGTCGTGGCCTCGCCCTTCATACGACGGGCGATACCTTCTCTTCACACTGAGCGACTATGGCTATTTCAGTATATGGCATAAGGAATCCGACCAGTGGCTGCTCGATACCGCTACGGGTGAGGCCCGCCCTCTCGATGAAATAAACAGCGATGAGGCCGACAGTTTCCACAACTGGAGCGACAACAGCCGCTGGATTGTCTTCACCTCCCGTCGTCACGACGGTCTTTATTCCCATCTATATATAGCCGGAATCGACGACAATGGAAACTTCACGAAGCCGTTTCTGCTGCCTCAGAAAAATCCTCTTGAATACTATAAGCAGTCGCTCTATTCCTTCAACACTCCTGACTTCACCCGCAGCAAAGTGGAGGTGGATACAGGCCGGATCATCGATCTCATCATGTCGGATGAGAGGGTAGCGACGAAAATGCAGGTTGCCAGATGAAGAGAAATATTGACGTCAGTTTGAAGGCCGGGTTCTCCCTGCTGCTGTTGGCCGCAGCCTCGCTGTGGCTTTGGCTGGGTGTGCCGGAATATATGCTCTACCGGGAGCAATACCAGCTGTTCCTTTTCAGTCGTGATTATTTCATGCAACGAATTTCGGTTCCGGGCGGCTTTGCCGACTGGCTCGGGGAGTTCGTGGGGCAGTTTTATTACGTGCCTTTATATGGCGCGCTGTTGTCTGGATGTGTCCTCACACTCGTCCAGGTTTTCCTTGCCTTGGCGTGCAGACATGGAAATAACGGCGGAGCGTCATTTGTGCTCGCCGCAGTCCCTTCTGTGCTTTATATCGGCGCTTTCGGCGATGAGAACATTCTCTTCTCATTCGCGGCGGCAATGTTGCTGACATCCGGTTTCGTCTTGACCGATTCGTTTGTCTGTCTCTTATACACATCTCCGAGCCCACGAGACACTGAGCGATCTCGTA
>USNC01000159.1 GCA_900555915.1 uncultured Porphyromonadaceae bacterium
GAAAGAGCAGGTGATCATCAACACCTGGTATGGCGGAGAGATGAAGAAGGGTATGTTCTCCATGATGAACTACTTCAACCCTCTCCGCGGCATCGCTTCAATGCACTGCTCAGCCAACACCAACATGGAAGAGACCAGCACCGCTATCTTCTTCGGCCTCTCCGGCACAGGCAAGACTACACTTTCAACCGATCCGAAGCGTAAACTCATCGGCGACGACGAGCACGGCTGGGACGACGAAGGTGTCTTCAACTACGAAGGCGGCTGCTACGCAAAGGTGATCAACCTCGACAAGGAAAGCGAACCCGACATCTACAACGCCATCAAGCGCGACGCGCTTCTCGAGAATGTGACTGTAGTAGACGGCGAATGTGACTTCGCAGACAAGAGCGTGACAGAAAACACCCGTGTTTCCTATCCTATCTATCACATCCAGAACATCGTGCGCCCCGTTTCGAAGGGTCCGGCTGCTGATCAGGTAATCTTCCTCAGCGCAGACGCATTCGGAGTGCTTCCTCCCGTATCGATCCTCAACGACGAGCAGTGCAAGTACTACTTCCTCAGCGGCTTCACCGCTAAGCTCGCAGGTACAGAACGTGGCATCACAGAGCCGACCCCGACATTCTCCGCTTGCTTCGGCGCCGCATTCCTCAGCCTTCACCCCACAAAATACGGCGAGGAACTCGTTAAGCGCATGAACCAGAGCGGTGCGAAGGCTTATCTCGTCAACACCGGCTGGAACGGCACAGGCAAGCGTATCTCGATCCGCGACACCCGCGGCATCATCGACGCTATCCTCAACGGCGACATCCTGAAGGCTCCCACAAAGACCATCCCGTACTTCGATTTCGTAGTTCCTACCGAACTCCCCGGAGTAGATCCCAAGATCCTCGATCCGCGCGACACATACGCAGATCCCGCAGAATGGACCAAGAAAGCGGAAGATCTCGCAGCACGCTTCATAAAGAACTTCAAGAAGTTCGAGACCAACGAAGCAGGCAAGGCACTCGTGGCAGCCGGTCCGAAGCTCTGATCAGACGCTTCCCGATTTTGAATATATGGCGAATCCCCGCGCAGCCCGCGGGGATTCCTTTTTTCTTATACATAACTATACCTTATCATGAGATTGAGACTGATTTCTGTGTTTGCCGCGTCGGTGCTGTGCGTAGTGTCGGCCGCGGCGGAGAACTATCCCTACCGCAGCGACGTGCTGTGGGTCACAGTGCCGGACCATGCCGACTGGGTTTACACGGCCGGTGAGGACGCCACGGTGGATGTGCAGTTATATAAATATGGTGTGCCGGTGGATGGCGCAACTGTGGAATACTCCATCGGAGGCGACATGATGCCCGCCGACTCGAAGGGCGCGGTGACGCTGAAGAACGGAAAGGCGAAAGTGGCGCTCGGCACCATGAAGACGCCGGGATTCCGCGACTGCGTGCTGACCGCCGTTCTGGACGGAGAGAAATACACACATCACGTCAAGGTGGGATTCTCGCCCGAGAAAATAGAGCCATATACCGAGATGCCCGCCGATTTCAACGACTTCTGGAATGAAAACCTCAGGGAACTTGAGAAAGTGCCGTTGCAATACACCATGACGCCCGCTCCGCAATACACCACCGACAAGATGGATTGCCGGCTCGTGAATCTTGTCACTACGGCACAGGGCCAGTCGATCTATGGCTATCTGTTCATTCCGAAGAACGCCAGCCCCGGGTCATGCCCGATAGTGCTTTGTCCGCCGGGAGCCGGCATCAAGACCATAAAGGAGCCGCTGCGCCACAGATATTATGGCGAAAACGGCTGCATCCGGTTTGAAACCGAGATACATGGTCTCAATCCCGAGATGACCGAAAAGGAATTCAAGGAAATAAGCAAGGCTTTCAGCGGCAGGGAGAACGGTTATCTTCAGAATGGCCTCGACAACAAGGACAACTATTATATGAAGCGGGTGTATCTCGGGCTTGTGCGCGCCATCGACTTCCTGACATCGCTCCCCGAATGGGACGGACAGAATGTGGCGGTGCAGGGAGGAAGCCAGGGGGGAGCCCTCGCCATAGTGGCGGCCGGTCTCGACCCGCGGGTTACGGCATGTGTGGCAAACCATCCGGCACTGAGCGACATGGCCGGTTACAAGGCCGGACGGGCCGGCGGATACCCTCATTTCTTCCGCACGCCTGGAATGGACACTCCGGAGAAAATCAGCACGATGGCCTATTATGACGTGGTCAATTTCGCCCGCAAAGTGAAATGTCCCGTCTACATGACCTGGGGATACAACGACAACACATGCCCTCCGACCACCAGCTATGCCGTCTACAACGTGATAACGGCCCCGAAGGAAGCCCTCATCACGCCGATCAACGAGCATTGGACCTCGGAGGCTACGGAGCGCGGGCATCTCACATGGATATTGAATCATCTGCGGCAGGCCGCGCCCCGGTGAGGAGCAAGCGACTGAGTTTTCGGGCGATGACCGGAAACAGGTGGAAAAGCGTTGTTGATTGCAATTTGGAAGCGATTTGTTTGTGATATTTGAAGAAAATTTGTATCTTTGCGAGTTGAAAAGACAGGCTGGAGGCCCCCGGAGGGAGCCTTCGAGCCGTATTGTCGATATATATAGTTGAAAATTAATAAAATAACAATAAATACCGAACAACAAAATGCAGAACAAAGGCTTTATCAGCACGATTGCTGTGCTGCTGGTCCTGATTTGCGGATTCTACATTTCTTTCTCTTTTGTGACTTCCCACTATGAGAAACTCGCCAATGAATACGCTACAAAGGCCGCCGGCACTTCAGACGTGACCAATGATGTCTACAAACAGAGTCTGAAACAGTACAACGACTCTATCGACAAAGAAAAGGTTTACCTCGGTTACACATACAACCAGGTGCGCCAGATGGAAATCGGCCTCGGCCTCGACCTCAAGGGAGGTATGAACGTGGTGCTCGAGATTTCCGTCCCCGACATTCTCCGTCAGTTTGCCGCCGGCGAACCTCAGCTGAAAGAAATCAACGCGGCAATCGAAAAAGCCAAAGCAACCGGAGCCAAGACTTCCGACAAGGACTTTGTCGGCAAGGTGGCTTCATATTTCCAGCCGGGCACTATGGCCTCGCTCTTCACCCGCGAAGGCGAGTTCATGGGCAAGATAAAGAGCAATTCGTCGAACAGCGAGGTTACCGACGCTCTCAGCAGCCAGGTCGACAGCCAGGTAGACGCCGCTTTCAATATCTTCCGCACACGTATCGACCAGTTTGGTGTTGTGGCTCCCAATATCCAGAAACTTCAGGACAAGAAAGGCCAGATTCTGCTTGAACTCCCCGGCGTGAAAGAGCCTGAACGTGTCACCGACCTTCTCAAGTCGAGCGCGAACCTTGAATTTTTCGAGGTGTATAAATATGAGGAGATCGCCGCAGATCTCAACAACTTCGCGATGACATTCGCAGCGCAGGACACAGTGAACCATCTCAACGTGGTGCAGCTTCTCGGCGGCGCTCAGCGCAACGGCAGCCCCGTGATCGGTTTCGTGGCTCCCGCCAACCGCGCCCTCGTAGACTCGATCCTCAACACTCCGCTCGCAAAGCAGAAACTCCCCAGCGACTTCCGCGCAGTGTGGGAGGTGAAGGCAGTTGAAGTTCCCGTGGCCGACGCGCAGGGCAACCCCGTGATGAAGGGCAACGGCGAATACAAGACCACTCCCTACTGGCAGCTGATCGCCCTCAAGGGTGAGGCCGCACTCGAAGGAGACGCCGTGACAAGCGCCACTTCAGAATTTGACAACATGCGCGGCAACACCGTCAACATGCGTATGAACGACCGCGGGGCACGCGAATGGGCCACCATCACACGCAACAATATCGGCCGCCCGATCGCTATCGTGCTCGACGAACGAGTGTATTCCTATCCCAACGTAAACAATGAGATCACCGGCGGAAGTTCCGAGATCACCGGCAACTTCTCTCCCGAAGAGGCCAACGACCTTGCCAACGTGCTGAAATCAGGCAAGATGAGCGCGAAGGTAGACGTAGTCTCCAACAACGTTATCGGCCCGAGCCTCGGTGCGGAGGCCATCCAGCAGGGCTTCATCTCCTTCATCGTGGCTCTCGTGCTGCTCATGATCTTCATGATCGCCATCTACGGCGTCATTCCCGGTCTGGTGGCTAACGTGGGCCTCATGCTCAACCTTTACTTCACCCTCGGTATCCTCGCCTCGCTGCAGGCCGTGCTGACACTTTCCGGTATCGCCGGTATCGTGCTCGCACTCGGTATGGCGGTCGACGCCAACGTGCTTATCTTCGAGCGCACCAAAGAGGAACTTGCTTCCGGCAAGAAACTCCGTCAGGCTATCGCAGAAGGCTACAGCAACGCCTTCTCCGCTATCTTCGACTCCAACCTGACCTCAGTCATCACAGGCATAATCCTTCTGATATTCGGCAGCGGCCCGATCAAGGGCTTCGCGACCACCCTTATCATCTGTCTCTTATACACATCTCCGAGCCCACGAGACACTGAGCGATCTC
>USNC01000160.1 GCA_900555915.1 uncultured Porphyromonadaceae bacterium
TGGGCTCGGAGATGTGTATAAGAGACAGGCCAAACACATATTTGGTGCGGGGATAAAAAACGAAATTTTCCATTATGAATATTTTATTGACAGACAAAGGGCGGCATGACTGAAGAAGCCGGAAACAGACCGGACCGGCAGCCACCACCTTTGTATTTACTCGCTAAATTAACAATTAATCCCGACATTACAAAATCTTATCGGCGATATGCTTGCGTTTTTCAATATTGGGCATGCAATTATATGTGGATTATTTTTGAGAATTCATAATTTATTGTTAATTTAGCGTGATAAAACAATTACGGCTCCGCGCCGCGGACAGTCTACCTGCAATCATGAAAACACTGACCAATGGATTCATAACTATAGCGACCTTGGCTATAGCGACCTTGCCGCCGGTGCTGACAGGCACCATGTCGGCAGGCACACGCATTTCTTTCAACGGGGATGTGTATGAACTTGACGAAACAACCATCCTGCTCGACCGGGAAGGCTTATATGGCGATTCCACTGCATTCGCAGATCCAATCGCCGCTTTCACCAAAATAAATGAAATCGGCAAGGATGTGACCCTGCTGATCGCCCCTTCCGTATATTGGCTTGACAACCCGGACGACCAGGCCGTCAGGACCGACAAGGACGGCACTCCTTTCGGAGTGAGAATCAAGTGCGACAATCTCAAGATGATAGGTCTTGGAGAGGAACCCGGAGACGTGGTGTTGGCTGTAAACCGCGGACAAACACAGGGAGCGGTGGGCAACTACACAATGTTTGAGTTCAAGGGAAACAGTCTTGAAACCGAAAACATCACATTCGGCAACTATTGCAACATCAACCTCCTGTATCCGCGAAATACCGCGTACAACAGGCCCCGGCGAAAAGATGCGATCGTTCAGGCGCAGATCGGCATATGCAACGGCACAGACCGGCTATATGCAAAGAACTGCCGGTTTCTCAGCCGGCTGAATCTCTGTCCGTTTGTGGGAGCGCGGCGCAGTCTCTACGACAACTGCTATTTTGAAAGCACTGACGATGCCCTTTCCGGGAGTGCCGTCTATCTTGACTGCCGTTTCCTATTCTGCAGCAGCAAACCTTTCTACTCCACGGCTGAGACCGGGGCTGTCTTCCTCAACTGCGACATCAGGAGTCTCTGCGACGGGACACAATATTTCACCAAAGTTCCGGGACAGGTGACCGCGATCGACACTCGATTCACCGGCAGGGACAACCTTGACATAAGATGGACAAGGGATGCCTCCGACGTGAGATGTTTTCAACATAATGTAAGCCTCAACGGGAGGCCCTGCACGGTGGATGGCCAACGCCGGGAACTATGGGCAGGACTCGGAGGCAACTCCCTGATGGACGCCTATGTGGTGGAACACGACGGCGAAAGATTCTACAACCTGCCGAATCTCCTCAACGGAGACGACGGTTGGGATCCAAAGGGGATGAATGCAAAGGTGGCGGAGGCAGAGAAGTCTCTTGGCCGCAAACTCACCGGTATTCCCGTAGCGATGCGGATGAAAACCGACAAACGCAACCTTGCGGCACAGAACGACACTGCAAGAATCACAGCCACCCCCTTGCTATGGGGCGGCTATCCGGCGGGAGAAGAGAAAGAGATAACGTTTGTCTCAGACAATTCCGCGCCCGAAGCCAGTGAGCATACCGTAAGATACACATTGCCGGGCGGACTTACAGCAAGCCAGACTCTGACAATGGCACCGCTGCTGAGGCAGGCCCCCGGATTCAAGAAAAAACCGCAGGTCAAGTATGATGCCGCCAACGGCTGCTACTACGCAGACTACCGGCTCGAAGGCAAAGGAGAAGACCGTTCGATCATCTACTGGGCGAGGATAATTTCTGAAGATTCCATTTCAAGAGTATATCTTGTGAAAAAAGGGATCCGCCACCATGACAGCCAATACCGCCCCATGGCAGGAGACTACGGCAACAAACTGATGGCGATTGTGGTGCCACGATTCAAAGACTCCAAGGAAGGGGCACTCACACTGTCCGACCCGGTAGACGTGGACGACATGGAGGACATCAGGGATTTTCCGGAGTCAAGACTGACGACAGACTTTTCCGATATCCCGATAATCGGCAGGTCGCAAGGAGCGGCAAGCGTCTGGAATTTCGATATCCATAAGCCATCTGACACGATGCACGTCACAAACTGGGCGGCAAAGGAAGGGACCGGCTGGTACTACGGCAAAGGATTTGACGCCTCAGTGAGCGAAGGTCTTGTGCAGAGCGAGCGGGGAGCGCGCCTATCGTATATCCCGACACGCGACGCCTGCCGCGACATGAAAGCCGAGCTTACGGTGGAGCCGGCCAAGAGCGGCGGCCAGGGTTTCGGAAGCGCCACTTCCCAATACATGGACATCTGCGTAAAATTCAATCCTGTCACACTCGACGGGTATGCACTCCGGATCGAAAGGACTCCAGACCACGACAAAGCTGTAAGATTTTCACTCGTGAAATATGAAAAAGGAAATACTTCCGTTATAAATGAGGGTGTGGTGAGCAACTGCTACCGCACGGCCTGCCATATCACGACAGAGGTCAGAGACGGTGTGCTCCGCGCTACAGCCTACACTGATGCCGCAGATCCGAGACCGGACAATGAAGAAGTCGCAAGCAGTGTGAATCTCTCCACTCCCGTGGAGGAAAATTATCTCACGGGATTCTGCATCCAGCACACCGGCAGCACCGGCCCCTCCTCCACTCTTCTCAGGAATCTCTCCTTATCTTGGAAATAACTTTTATCAATGCACTTTCCTAATGCATAATGCATAATGCATAATGCATAATGCATAATCTTAAAGCATTGTGCATTATTTCTCTTCTTAACGCTACAACATAACAATACACGACAACACATAACAATACACGACAACACATAACAATATACGACAATACATAACAACACACTACAATACATAACAACACACTACAATACTTAACAACACACTACATAACATTATGAAAAGAATAGACTTAATTCTGACAGCGGCGGCACTGCTCTCGCCGGCGGCGATGATGGCAGACGTGTCGAAAGCGTATGTCTCAGACCTTGGAAACGGCAAATACCAGAACCCGGTGATCAATGCCGACTACTCCGACCCCGACGTGATCCGCGTGGGCAATGACTATTGGATGACCTCGTCGAGTTTTGCCAACCTTCCGGCACTCCAGATCCTTCATTCCAACGACCTTGTCAACTGGACGCTTGCCGGAGCTGTGGCCGACACATATCCCGCGCCCGAATTCGACGGCGTAAGCCATGGCAACGGAGTGTGGGCCCCGGCCATACGCTATCACAACGGAACATACTATGTGATGTATGGAGATCCGGACCGCGGCATCTACGTGGCCAAGACCGACAATCCGCGCGGCCGCTGGAGCGATCTCGAACTGATCTATCCTGCGGTGGGTGTGATCGATCCCTGCCCGTTCTGGGATGAAGACGGCAAAGCCTATATCGCCCATGGCTATGCAGGCAGCCGCGCCGGAGTGAAGAGCATAATCGGCATGATCGAGATGAAACCGGACGCAAGCGGCGTGATCGGCAAGGACCGCGTCATTTACGACGGTCACCGTGAGAATGAGACTATCGAAGGCGCCAAGATGTATAAGCGTGGCGACTGGTATTATATCTTCTCGCCGGCGGGCGGTGTGGCCACAGGCTGGCAGGTGGTGATGCGCAGCAAGAATCCCTGGGGTCCCTACGAGTGGCGCAACGTAATAGAGCAGGGCGACACTGACATAAACGGCCCTCACCAGGGAGCATGGATCGACACGCCCGACGGCAAGGAAGACTGGTTCATACATTTTCAGGACAAGGGTCCGTACGGACGTGTGGTGAATCTCGAGCCGATGAAATGGAATGAAGACGGATGGCCCGTGATCGGAGTAGACAAAGATGGCGACGGCAGAGGCATACCGGTAAGGACGTACAGGAAACCGAATGTAGGCAAGACCTACCCTGTCGCCACTCCCGCCGACAGCGATGAGTTTGACTCCAACACGCTCGGCCTGCAGTGGCAATGGAACGGAAATCCGCAGCCGCTATGGTATTTCTGCGACGCGGACAGTTCCACACTCCGCCTTTTCTCCCACCACACACCGGGCGCCGCCACTCTCTACGACATGCCCAATGTGCTGATGCAGAAATTTCCCAACGAGAATTTCACCGCCACTGCCAAGGTGGAGTTCTTCCCGAGAATGAAAAACGGCAAGAGGGAGACCGGCGAATACGGCGGTCTCGCCGTGATGGGCTACAACTTCGCGACACTCCAGCTTGAAAGCCGCAGCGACGGCGTCTATCTCGTGCAGACTGATTGCGTCGGCGCCAACAAAGGCAACACCGACGTGAAGCAGAACGCCGAACTGAAACTGACAGGCGACGGCCCCATCTGGCTTCAGGCCGTAGTGAAGATGACAGGCGCTAAAAAACCGACGCAGAAATCTGACTACAAGTGTCAGGTGACATTCCGCTACAGTCTCGACGGCAAGAAG
>USNC01000161.1 GCA_900555915.1 uncultured Porphyromonadaceae bacterium
TGTGTATAAGAGACAGCGCTAAAGCCTGTGGCCTGGTTTGACTGGGCTCTGAACGCCACCATATCGCGGAGCAGGATCAGGAATTTCACCGAGTATATATATGAGGATGAATGGACAAACCCTATCTCTTTCGACCGTGGCGACACTCCCATAGCCTTTTCTCCCGATTTCATACTCCACAACGCCTTCAATTTCAATGTGGCCGGATTCGACGCCTCGCTAATGAGCCGCTACGTGTCGAGCCAGTATATGAACAATGCCCGTTCGGAGGAGGCGCGGCTCGACGCCTACTTCGTGTCTGATCTCGCATTCGGATATACATTCAAAAACCTTCGGGGCATCAAGCAGTTGCGCATAGGGTTCACTGTCTATAATATTTTCAATGAGAAGTATTGCAACAATGGCTACGCCGGTGCCGGCTACTACATGGAAGAGGGCCGTCCGGTGATATACCGCTATGCAGGTTTCGCGGCGCAGGCCACCACCAACGTCCTCGGCTCCGTAACCCTGAATTTCTAACCCTAACCCCTAAAGCCTAACCCCTAAAGCCTAAAACCTAATAACATTATGACAATTCCTGATCTTCCGTGGGATAAGATACTTGAAGTGCTCGGCTTCAGCGTAGGCCTGCTGTATCTTTGGTGGGAATACCATGCCGACAGTAAGTTATGGATCGCCTCGATGGTGATGCCCGCCATATCTATGTGGATATATTTCAGCAAAGGGCTGTATGCCGACTTCAGCATCAATATCTATTACCTGGTCATAGCGGTCTACGGTTACGCCGTGTGGACCCGTCGCCACAAGACCGGGGTGCGGGAGGAGCAGGAAAGCAATAAGAAAAAAGATGAGTTGCCGATCACTCGCACGCCCCGCCTGATGGCGGCGGGGTGTGCGGCTGCGGCCCTCGCTTTGTGGGGACTTCTTTATCTAGGACTCGACAATCTCACCGACAGCACTGTGCCGGTGGCCGACGCTTTCACTACGGCCCTGAGCATCGTCGGCATGTGGATGCTCGCGCGCAAGTATCTGGAGCAGTGGTATGTCTGGATTGCAGTCGATGCGGTCTGCGTCGGACTTTACTTCTACAAAGGGATCTATTTCTACTCCCTGCTTTACGCCATCTACACCTTGATAGCCTTCTTCGGCTACCGCAAATGGCTCCGGCTCATGCACGCGCAGGCGTGATGGATCGTAGGATTGCTGTGACGCATATACTATTCGGCGGTATTCGCGTTATATATATAAGCGACCGGAAGTTCCGGACCACTATGTAGTAACAGCAAAGATCAAAGCCATGTACACTCACGACGACAGAATTGTGATAACGCTCGACGCAGGAGGCACCAATTTCGTGTTCGGCGCCATGCGGGGTTGCGAATATATCACAGATCCCATATCCTATCCTTCCAATGCCCACGACCTGCGGTTGTGTCTCGAGACTATGGTCAAGGGGTTCAGAGAGGTGATGTCCTCACTCGATGCCAGGCCGGTGGCCATCAGTTTCGCGTTTCCCGGTCCGGCCGACTACGCACGCGGCATAATCGGCGGCTATCTCCCCAATTTCCCCTCTTTCCGCGACGGCGTCGCGCTCGGCCCCATGCTTGAGAGTGAATTCGGGATTCCTGTCTTCATCAACAACGACGGCGACCTCTTCGCCTATGGCGAAGCACTCTGCGGTGCCCTCCCCGATATAAACCGCCGTCTTGCCGAGGCCGGAAGCAACAAGAGATACCACAACCTGCTCGGCTACACGTTCGGAACCGGTTTCGGCATAGGAATGGTGGTCAACGGCCAGCTCAACCGCGGCGACAACTCATGCGTGGAGACCTTCTGTCTGCCTCACAAGACCAAGAAAGGAATCATTGTGGAGGAAGGAGTGGCGGTGCGCGCCATAAAGCGTGTCTATGCCGAGGCTTCGGGAGAATACAACCACAGCCTCGAACCGAAGGATATATGTGAGATAGCCGACGGCCTTCGCCCCGGCAATCAGCAGGCGGCGCAGAAGGCATTCGCGGAGTTTGGCGAGATTGCCGGCGACGCCATTGCCATAGCGGCCCAGCTGGTCGACGGCATAATAGTGATAGGTGGCGGCATCACCGCCGCACGCAAATGGTTCCTTCCTGCGTTGCTCGGCGAGATGCGCGGTAATCTCTCCACTCTCGGGGGCGACAGCGTGGGGCGTGTGCAGATGCGCGTTTTCAATCTCGACGACCCCGCCGAATTCGAGACTTTCGCAAAAGGCAACTCGCGTACCATCAACGTATGGGGAACGGACCGTACGGTGGAATACGACGATATGAAACGTATCGGCATCACATTCTCGCGTTTCGGGGCGAGCAAGGCCATATCGGCCGGCGCCTACACCTTCGCGCTGACAAGAATCGATGCCCTCAGTACTTTAAGTTAACAATAAATACTATATACGATGAAAGATACCATTATCCCGCAACCGCTGAGATTCATTCCCTATCTGAAAAGTGTGATTTGGGGTGGCGACAGAATCTGTGATTACAAAGGAATAGCACAGCCTGAGCCGAAGATTGGCGAGAGCTGGGAGATATCCGCAGTTCCCGGCCATGAGTCGGTCGTGGCGGAAGGACCCTACGAAGGAGAGACCATCACCGCACTCATTTCCCGTTTCGGCGCCAGTCTGATGGGAGAATCTGTGATGCTCGCCACCGGCGGGAAATTCCCGCTGCTGATAAAGATAATCGATGCCAACGACAATCTCTCGGTGCAGGTGCATCCCGACGACGAACTTGCCAAGGCCCGCCACAACTCTCTGGGCAAGACCGAGATGTGGTATGTCATCCGCACTGCTCCCGGTGCGAGGATCTATGCCGGCCTCAATACCGCTATGACTCCCGACGACTATGTGCGCCGTGTGCAGACCGGTACTTTTGCCGAGACAATAGCTTCTTATGAGTCTGCGCCTGGCGATGTGTTCTTCATCCCCGCCGGACGGGTCCATGCCATCGGCGCGGGCAATCTTCTTGCCGAGATTCAGCAGAGCAGCGACATTACCTACCGCATCTACGATTACGACCGCCGCGACGCACAGGGCAACACCCGCCAGCTCCACACCGCCGAGGCACGCGATGCCATCGACTATACGGTGCTTCCCGACTATCGCAATCCTCGCGTGCCGGAGGCTCCCGGTGTGACGCCGATAGTGGAATGCAAATATTTCGACACCTCAAGAGTCATGGTCGACGGAGATTTGCAGCTCCCCCTGTCGGCTGATTCATTCAGCATCCTGATGTGTATAGAAGGAGAGGCCACACTGTGCTTCCCGGATGGAAAGACGGCGGTGAAGGCAGGCGGGACCCTCCTGCTTCCGGCCGCCATGCAGAACGCGACCCTGCAGGGCAAAGGCACATTCCTCCTCACTTCCTCACCCCAGTGAGAAAAGCCGGCAGCCGCTACCATGCCTGACCCCGGGCTCTTAGCCCGGGGTCTATTGTTTATCAGACAGTAAGTTCCGTAGGAACGCCTTGTGTTAGGTCGGTCTCCAACGCCATGCTGAATTGCTCACGAGCCGAGCACCAGCAGCAGGAGGCTCGCGAGCAGGATGCCGAGGTCGAGGAGTTTTGTCTTCACATTCTTCTCATGGAGGATAAGTACGCCGTAGAAGAAGGATATCAGAACGCTGCCTCTGCGTATCATAGACACTATCGATATCATCGCCTCCGGATCAGAAAGGCAGTAGAAGTAGGCTATGTCCGCTCCTGTCAGAAACACCGAGATGCCGATAATGGCCCAACTCCAGTGAAACGGTGTCCCCGACCCGGCATGAAGCCTGCGCAGTATCAGCACGGCCACCGACATCATCACAAGCTGGTAGAGCGAATACCAGCCCTGCACCATCAGAGGCGCCAGACCTACCGTATTGAGCAGATACTTGTCGTAAAGCGCACTGACCGCGCCTAAGCATGTCGCCCCGATCGACATCCACAGCCATTTGCTGTGTTTGAATGAGAAACCCTCTTTCGATCCGACCCTGCTTATGAGGAACAGAGACGCGAAACCGAGCAATATGCCGGCCCACTGCATCAGGTTGAGCCGCTCCCCGAATATCAGTAGAGCCCCCACCAGCACCATCACCGGACGCGACGCGTTGATAGGTCCCTGGATTGTCAGCGGCAGATGCTTGATGGCGAAGTATCCCAGAATCCACGACGACAGAACTATCACCGACTTGAGCGCTATCAGCAAGTGTCCCGCTGCGCCTTGCCCGGGGCCGTATTCGCCATGCGCCACGCATTCCACAAGCACCGGCGACATAAGCAGCGTACCGAAAAGAGTGTTCAGAAGCAATACCAGTGGCACATTGTTGTCTTTGAGCGACAACTTTTTCATGACATCATAGAATCCCAGACCTACGGCTGAGATTATGGCAAAAAGAACCCACATTGAAAAAATAATTAGGTTTTTATTTTGTTATATAAATAATATGTGTTAACTCTGTCTCTTATACACATC
>USNC01000162.1 GCA_900555915.1 uncultured Porphyromonadaceae bacterium
TCGTCGGCAGCGTCAGATGTGTATAAGAGACAGGTCTGAACCATTGTGAAAAACTTGCATAATTAGCAAGTTTTTTGTACTTTTGCAAGTTGAAAGGGAAATATGCGGTTTACGATGCCGCAATGACAACTTTTTACGATAAACATACCCTTATGGACATATCATATAAATGGCTTAAACGCTACATCGATTTCAGCGAGTCGCCCAAGGAGCTGGCGGCTGTGTTCACGTCCACCGGTCTGGAATGCGACCAGATAGAAGAGGTGGAGTCAATCCGCGGCGGCCTGCGCGGCCTCAAGATAGGCAAGGTGCTCACCTGCGAGCCGCATCCCGATTCAGACCATATGCATGTCACTACTGTCGACGTAGGCGCGGGAGATCCTCTCCAGATTGTCTGCGGCGCTCCCAATGTGGCTGCCGGGCAGACCGTGGTGGTGGCCACCATCGGCACCGTGCTCTACGACGGCGACAAGGAATTCACCATAAAGAAAGGGAAACTCCGCGGCGTGGAATCATATGGAATGATATGCGCCGAAGATGAGATAGGTCTGGGTCACGACCATGCAGGAATCATGGTGCTTCCCGACGGAATAAAGCCCGGCACAGAAGCCGCCGAATATTTCAATGTGGAAAGCGACTACCGCCTTGAGGTGGAACTGACCCCGAACCGCGTCGATGCCGCGAGCCACTACGGCTGCGCCCGCGACCTGAAGGCTTACCAGTGGCGGCGCATCCTCGAGAGCGGCGACGGCAACACCGCGCTTCCCGAAATCAGTCTGCCCGATGTCTCCGCATTCTCCGTCGACAGGGAAGACGGGGCTGTGGAAGTGCAGGTGGAAGACAGGCAGGGGTGTCCGCGATATGCGGGAGTCACCATCCGGGGCGTTAAGGTGACTGAATCGCCCGAATGGCTGCGCAATCTTCTTGTGGCCGCCGGCCAGCGGCCGATCAACTCGATTGTAGACATCACCAATTTCGTGCTTCTCGGCATAGGCCAGCCTCTGCACTGCTTCGACCTCGGAAAGGTGGAGGACTCGCGCATAGTGGTACGGACATGCGAGGCCGGCACCAAGTTCACCACGCTCGACGAGGTGGAGCGCACTCTTGACGGCAGCGATCTCATGATATGCGACGCCGTGAAGCCGATGTGCATCGCCGGTGTGTTCGGAGGTCTTGACTCGGGTGTCACCGAGGCCACAACCGATGTCTTTATCGAGAGCGCATACTTCAATCCGACACGTATCCGCCGCACGGCGCGCCGCCATGGACTCAGCACCGACGCCTCGTTCCGCTACGAGCGCGGCACCGACCCCAACATATGCGTATATGCGGCCAAACTTGCCGCCGTGCTCATAAGGGAGATCGCCGGAGGAGAGATATGCGGCGGCGTGGCTGACATATATCCGGAGAAAGTGATGCCTGTGGAGATGGATTTCTCCATCGGTTATTGCCGAAGACTCATCGGCAAGGACATCCCAGCCGAAATGATCGAGGGCATACTGCGCGCGCTCGAATTCTCGGTGGAGAAGACAGCTGACGAAGACGTACTCCGCATCAGCGTGCCGACATATCGTGTCGACGTGACGCGCCCCTGCGACGTGGTGGAGGAAATACTCCGCATCTATGGCTACAACAACGTGGAGTTCGGAACGGAGATGCATGCCAACCTGTCGAAGAGAACGGCGGTAGACGAGGCATATACCCTCCAGCAGGTGATAAGCAACGACCTTTCCGGCCAGGGATTCCGCGAGATCATGAACAACTCGCTCACGGCCGTGAGATACTACGACGGCAATGCCGATTTCCCCATTGCCAACTCGGTGAAGGTGATGAATCCGCTGAGCCAGGATCTCGGCGTGATGCGCCAGACGCTTCTCTTCGGAGGTCTTGAATCTGTGGCGCACAACGTCAACCGCAAGTCGGCCGACCTCCGTTTCTATGAGTTCGGCAATGTGTATTCATTCGACGGCTCCAAGGAAAAGACCGCCGAAAAGCCCCTCGCGCAGTATTCGGAACATGCCGAGTTGGCCCTATGGACCACAGGCAATCTGCAGCAGCCTTCATGGAACAAGACGGCGGCTGAATCGAGCATTTTCGATCTCAAGGCCACCGTGCTCAATATTCTCACAAAATCCGGTGTGGCTGTATCGGCCCTCAAGATGACACAGGGCGCCGACGAGACATTCAGTGTGAAACTCGATATCTGCCACCGCAGCGGCAAACAGCTCGCTGTGCTCGGAATCCTCAGCAGAAAAACGCTGAAGATGCTCGACATCGACCAGGAAGTATGCTACGCGTCGGTCGACTGGGACTATCTCTGCAGACTCGCGTCGAAATACGAGACACTCTTCTCGCCGATAGAGAAGACACTGCCTGTGCGCCGCGACCTCGCCCTGCTGCTCGACAAGGCCACATCCTTCGCCGATGTGGAGACCTGCGCCCGCAAGGCAGGAGGTAAACTGCTGCGCGACGTGCGTCTCTTCGACGTGTATGAAGGCAAGAACCTCCCTGAAGGTAAAAAATCATATGCTGTGGCGTTTACCATCCAGGATCCGGAAAACACCCTCAAGGACAAGCAGATCGACGGCGTCATGGACAAGGTGATAAAGTCGCTGCAGAAAGAGCTCGGAGCCTCGCTCAGGTGATCCGCGGCACGGCGTGGAGTAAACAAGACTTTGATAAAGACTCACAAACAAAAAAACATATATAAGAACTAAATATGGGAAGAGCATTTGAATTCCGTAAAGCCCGCAAACTCAAGCGTTGGGGCAATATGTCAAGAACATTCACACGTATCGGTAAGGAAATCACAATCGCAGTGAAAGCCGGCGGTCCGGACCCCGACATGAACCCGCGCCTGCGTATGCTCATGCACAACGCTAAGGCAGCCAACATGCCGAAAGACACAATCGAACGTGCCATCAAGAAGGCTACCGACAAGGATGCCTCCGACTATAAGGAAATCGTCTACGAAGGATACGGCCCCTTCGGTATCGCCATCGTGGTGGAGACCGCTACCGACAACAACCAGCGTACAGTGGCCAACGTGCGCAGTTATTTCACCAAGCACGGCGGCTCGCTGGGCACACAGGGCTCGCTGTCGTTCCTCTTCGACCATAAGAGCGTGTTTCACGTGAAACCCAATCCCGACACCAGCCTTGAGGACTTCGAACTCGAACTCATGGACCTCGATGCCGAACTGGAGGCTGAGGATGAGGAATGGCTCGTATACGGCGCGTTCGATCAGTTTAACAACATACAGAAATTTCTCGAAGGCTCAGGACTTGAGATCGTGAGCGCGGAGTTTGAGAGGATTCCTACCGACTATAAGGACGTGACTCCCGAGCAGCGCGAGAGCATCGAGAAACTGCTTGAGCGCTTCGAGGACGACGACGACGTGCAGAATGTCTTCCACAACATGAAGGAAGCCGAAGAATAACACCGCGACTGATGAATCATATCGTAAAATTATTTCTCATAGCGGTGGCCATGGTCACCGCTATTCCATCTTTTGCAGTCACCGACAGCGAGATGGAGCAGGCGCGGACCATGGCGGCGAAGCACTATCTGCGCTATGCCAACAACGGCTCCGACTATCTTGACAAACTCAATCCGGCATCGATGGGTGAACTCACCAAAGCCTTGAAGGCCAAGGAACTCGAGAATATCAAGAGTTTCAACGCGGTGGCGGTGCCCAAGGACTACGCTTCGTGGGACAAGGCTAAACTTGTGGATTACTGGAGCAATACCTTTTTCAAGTCGCCCGGTCTGAAGGAAGATGGCAAGAAGTGTCTTGGCATCCTCGGGAAGAATCTCGGCAAAATAACTGTGAAGGCCCAGGCTCCCGCAGCGGCTGCTCAGGAAAAACAGCAGCCCGAACGGAAACCTCAGCCGGAGGCCACCCAATCCGCTGCCCTGGCCCAGTCAGCCCCGGCGGCAACTCCCGATCCTCAACCCTCGGAAGAACAGCTTGCTGCGGAATCGGAGGCTATGGCCGCCGAGGAGCAGATTGAGGAGGAGCGCCAGCAGAAGTCGAGCGGCACAGGATGGTATGTGGCCATTCTCGTGGTGCTTGTAGGCGTGGTGGTGTGGCTTGTGATGTATGCCCAGAAAAGCATGAAGGAGACCGGCCAGGTAGTGGCGCAGCACCGCGAAGGCGAGAAAGAGATCCGCGACGCACGCCGTGCCGCGAAGGAGGAGGTCAACAGGATCCGCGACCAGTATGCGGCATCCGTGGCCGCGAAGAACGATGAGATAAAGCAGCTTCGCTCCCGGTGCGAGTCGCTCGAGGAGGAGGTGGAATCGCTTAAGGCCGCCCTCGCAAGAAAAACATCACAACCCCAGACGCAGGCCCAGACGCAGGCCCAGCCCCAGGCTCAGCCTCGGCCTCAGGCTCCGGCCAAAGCATCGGCAGAGGAGCGCGTCCGCGAGTCCTGTCTCTTATACACATCTGACGCTGCCGACGATC
>USNC01000163.1 GCA_900555915.1 uncultured Porphyromonadaceae bacterium
CCGAGATCTACCCGCGTAAGATCGTCGGCAGCGTCAGATGTGTATAAGAGACAGGATAGCAGCTTATGAATGTGGCGGTGGCGATGACCGGAATACATACCGGGGTAGCCAGTTGCATGTCGTCTTTGAATATCCTGACCCATAGTCCAAGCCACAGTATGTGCATGAGATACATACCGTAGCTCAGTCTCGACATTTCAGCTATAAGCCGAGGTGTATGTGTCCTTTTGATACACGTGAAGAGCAGGAATGCTCCTGACGTGAGCATCAGACAGTTGATAGTGCAGAACGCCCATCCTACCTCTATGGTTGGAGTGTTGTGGAGTATGCCCGGTACAGCCTGGATATAGAAAGACAGTATGGTCCATATGGCTCCGGTTAGAAAGAGCAGCGTGCCGATGCCCATGCGTTTGCCGCGGCTCCAGTCAAGGTGTACCCTTATGTAATGTGCGAGTACGAGGTAACCGAGGTAGCCCGAAAAATACCAAAGTATATGGAATTCGTTCCAGAAGCACTGCCCCCATATCTCACCAAAGAAGCGCGAGAGATAAGGCATACAGGTTGACACTGCAAATAATATGATGAACAGGCGTTCTTCAGACGCCGGTACTTTAGTGAGCCATGGCGATATGATGGGGATGAACAGATACAGGCCGATGAGCGGATACATGAACCACAGGTGTCCGGCAAGAGTCGGGAAATTCAGCAACAGACGTGATATATCGCTCCTGGAAGTCGCGATATCGATTTGATTCCATAGCATCGGGACTGTGGAATAAATTACCATGAAAAGCAATAGGGCAGGCAAAATGCGGGATGCCCGGCGGCGATAGAATTGCATGGCCGTCTGCCCTTCCCTCATAGGCACCAGCAAGTATGCCGACACTATCATGAATAGCGGCACGGCCATTCGTGAGATTCCATCGTAAAGTGACACCCACAGCCGGTCGGTCTCATTTGCCAGAAATGATTGGGGACCGGCCATGTCCGTGGAGCCGGGCGCACCGTAGAAATTTTCGCTGGCGTGCACCAGCATTACAAGAAAACATGCGAACACCCGTATGTAATCCAGAAATACAATTCGTTTTTCCATCTTTTTATCAGTCAAATGTTATCAGGACATTTCTTCCGTCGGGATTGTTGTCGAATCTTATCAGATAGGTTTTGGAAGCCTCATCCCAGTCTGAGGGATTGAGCGACTCTTTGCCGTCAATTCTGACACTCTTCGGAGCATTGGGTAGCGACACTCTGGCCACACCGTCAGTGTCGATCGGACTTTTTGCTACAAATGAATAGGTATTCCTGTCGGTTTTCTCATCCGACTCGCGGAAAGAGGCGGCTACCACCTGCGGGGTCCTGCGGTTCTTGACTTTGTCGAGGTCAAGGAGCATCGCCTGCGAGCCCGGAGTCACGGTTACGGAATTTCTCACCGGTAGCTCCGGGTCGAACATATCTATGTATTTCCCTTTGAGCCGAAGTGGCTCTTCGCTCACGCTTTCATCCACTACCGCTGCAAGGATGTAGGGCCCGCGGTGGAGCAGATAACTGTTCTTGAACCGGAGTTTCCCCGCTTTCGCCTCTTTCTCATAAAGATTGGTGACGTTGCTTATGAAATCGGCATCTCCGTTTTCAGAGAGGATAAATTCCTTAGGATCTTTGCGCATCACGTGGACTATCCCTTTCCCAACTTCATATCTGCCGGAGGTTGCGTCCGCAGGTAAGCCCATCATGGTGAAGAGATGCTGGGATGGGGCTGAATAATTGTGTTCTCCTGTTGTCCACCATTCACTCACCTGTTGGAAAGGATCTTTGTCAGTGCCGCAGAAGAGAAGCACGCCCCCGTCCCTTACCCATTTGGCAAGATGTCTGTGCGCTTCCGGATCAAGAGGTTTCATATTGGAATAGGTCATCACAAGCACATCTGTCTGAGCGAGGGTAGCCGGGAATGCGAGGTTCTCTATATGCACGGTCTTTACGGGCACCCCTCTCTTCAGGAGCGGTAGAGCCATGCCGTAGAAGTTGGCGAGCTGAGGATCGTCATATCCCTCATGAAGTGGAAATCGCTGGAACATGAGTGAATTTGACATCAGAATCCCGATTCCGTCACTGCCGCTGACTTTTTCTTTCACGACGGGCATCTTGTTGAGCGAATTGATCATCACCTGCATCTGGGTGGAATAGAAACGGGGGATCTTTCCCTTCTCCTCGCTGTCGGCGCTGATTTTGTAGAGTCCCTCGTAAATGCGCTCAGGCCAGGGCATGACCTCATAGTCCCCGACGCCGGGATAAAGCAGCTGTGCGGTAAAGGTTGCCTGATAGTTCCTTTTGTAGTCGTCCCAGTCTTTCGCGCGGTCTTCGATAGGGTCGGTCAGGAAGAACATCTTTCTTCCCGTCGGGTAAGTCATGGATTCCATGGATCCGTATTCGAGGAATGCCGTCTCGAATACTCTCTCCCGATAGTTGCCGTTGTAGTAGTTCGGTTCGCGCGAGGTCCCGGTCCAGACCTGCGCTATGTAGCCGTCCACGCATGGCAGGGAGGCCAGGCTCGCCTCCGGACTCACAATCTGCCACTGGGAGTAGTTCACAAGAGAATGCGTCGGCACGTAGCATTTGATGTCTCTTCCGAGACTTTTCCCATATTCCTTGGCATATGTGAAGACCTCATTGAGCGCACGGTAATATAAGTGATATTTCAACTTGTTGGAAAGATATGTGGCCTCCGGCGATGCATGCTGCGGTTGCCATTCTGTCCCGTAGTAGTCTTTCCATTCTCGCTTGAAGGCGTCGCTATATCCTGAACGTGACCAGAATTCAGGCTCCTCCATGAAGATGGCGTCTACTCCGGAGTCTATCACTCGCTTCACATGGACCTCTTTAAGGTATTTGAGAAAATTCATCGAGGGTACGATGTATGGCACGAGATGGCCATGCCATATCGTATCGCCCTGCTGTGTCACCTGCCCTTCGTCAAGATGAGTTCTGCCATCCCATTGGCCGGTGAAGTAATCCTTGTATTCGCCCCATGCTATTCCGGTCATGAAATGGACTTCATAGCCGCGGTCTTTCCAACTTCTCACGCGATTCTCGAAATTCTGATTTCCATCGCGGTCCGATGGATTTCCTCCGATGCCGTAGACCATTACGGCGTCTGCGCGGTTGTCGATTGTCGGACTCCATGCGCGCGAACTTTGAAATGTCGTTTTGACATTATCGGCGGCGGCCACGCCTGAAGCGGCCATGATTGCCGTAATCGCCATCACTTTTATTTGCGGGGAGAGGGGAGAGAGACTGCGGTTGATAATATTGCTTGATTTCATGATGATTTTATTGTTGCCGGACGAACTGTAGTTCCTCCGCCCGTTTCTCTCGCAAATTACGGAAATAATAAGGGCATGGATGTTTCCATCCATGCCAAATTGGTATGTTTGCAGTATAGTATATATATTTGGCGTTCAATCGGCATCACGCCGGCCTTGAGTCAATGTGCACAAATAATTTTGCCGAACGCCTGATTTTCCTGACTATGTATGTCAGCGCCCCTTTATCCGAGGAATCCGGCTATGGACAAGGGAATGTAGAGCGTATTGGATATGACTCCCAGCACGAACGATATGATGATCCAGATCTCGGCGTTGCGCGACGCGCGTTGCGCCCCTTCTATGTCGCCGGCGTAGTAGCGGCTGCTCACACGCGCCGACTGCAGTATGGCTATTATGCCGGGAAGCGTGCAGCACAGCACAGTGCACACCACCGACCATACAAGCCATGTGGACGGCATGGGCGCTTCCGGCTTGAATTGCGCCGTATGGCCGTTGGCCGCGCGGAGCCAGGGCCTCTCTTCATCCATTTTCACGCTTGCTGCAGACTGAGGCGTGTAGCCGGCGGGTGAGGCCTCCGGTTGACGGTCTGCCTTGGCGTTGTTGGCCACGCCGAGAGTCTCGGCCCAGGCATCGTCCACGCTTTTGGGCACAGCCGGCGGCTCAAGGCCTTTCAGTGTCTTCATCACGGCCTCCGGAAGAATCTGATATTCCACCGCGTGCACCTTCGCTTCAAGCGTCTCGGCTGTGTCGTCGGGGAGAACGGCCACTTCTTTCTGTAGCACCACCGGACCTTCGTCGATGTTCTCCGTCACGATATGCACCGTGGCTCCGCTCTTCGTCTCGCCTGCGGCTATCACGGCCTCATGTATTCTCGCCCCGTGCATCCCTTTGCCTCCGTAGGCGGGGAGCAGCGACGGGTGGATGTTGAGTATCTTCCCCTCGTAGGCCCTCACGATGTCGGGATGCACATAGCAGAGGAAGCCGGCCAGTACGATGAGCCGTATGTCGTGGCGGTGAAGGATGTCGATGATGGTCTGCGGGTCTTCCTTCCAGACGCTGCGGGGGAAGAACTCGCTTTCCACCCCGAGGGCGGCCATTTTCTCTATCACAGGAGCGTTCTCCCGGTCCTGTCTCTTATACACATC
>USNC01000164.1 GCA_900555915.1 uncultured Porphyromonadaceae bacterium
AGATGTGTATAAGAGACAGATTCAGCCTAATTATTTGCATATAAAAGTTTTTTTTTCTAACTTTGCACGATAAAGGCTCCCGCGCTTGCGGGAGCCACTCCGGTCTTTTTTAGGCCCGGTTATTGTTTATGTATAATAATCAACTACTTACTGTATATTTTTAAGAATGGCAACTTTAGAGAGAATCAGAAGCAAATCGGTCATGCTGATAGTGATAATCGGCGTGGCTCTTCTCGCTTTCATCGTCGGCGACGCGCTGACCAACAGCCGTAACCTCTTCGGCGACCACAACACTGTCGCTAAAATCGGCAATAAGAAAATTGAATACACTGATTATCAGCGCAAGCGTGAGGAACTCAACCAGCAGCTCGAGCAGATGCGCCAGACCAATCCGCAGCAATATGCCAATTTCGACGCGCAGGTGCTCGGCCAGATGGCTGTGGAGCAGCTCGTCAGCGAAAAACTTCTCGACGACGCGGTGAAGAACCTCGGCATAGAGTCCAGCCCCGAACAGCTTCGCTTCTTCGTGCTTGAGAATCCCATCAACCGCGAGGCCATGTCGAATATCATCGGCGCGCTCAACAATGCAGGCTTCAGCGTGCAGACTCCCGCACAGGCTTATGAGATGATCTTCAATCCCAAGCGCAACGGCATGTCGGAAGAGCAGGCAAAACCGTTTCAGAACGCATGGGTGGCTATGGAAGCCGAGACTACCCAGCTCATCAAGCGCCAGAAATACCAGCAGCTTCTCGCAGGCACTGTGAAGGCCAACGACCTTGACAAAAAGGCTCTCTACAACGACTATGTTGCCACCAACGATATATCTCTCGTGTTCCGTCCGTATGGAAACCTCGATGAAAAGAAATATCCCGTCAGCGATTCCGAAATAAAGGAGGCTTACAACGCGGAGAAATCTCTTTATGAACTCTACGAACCCACAAAGGAAGTGTCCTTTATCGCTATTCCTATCGCTGCTTCAGATGCTGACCGTGCCGCCGCGAAGAAACTCGCGCAGGACGTGCTCGCCGCTCTCGGCGACTCGCTCGGCGGCAGTGTGCCGCAGGCCCTGAAGAAGGAAGGTGTGGTGTCGACCCGTTCGAGCATGCGTGCGGCCGATCTCCGCGCCGGCGCTGTCAAGGATTTCGTAAGTTCGGCTAAAGCGGGCGATGTGAAGCTCGTCACTGAGAATCTCCGTGGCTTCGACATCGTGAAGATGGGCAAGCGCTCTTATGAGGTTGACTCCATACAGCTCAATATAGTGCAGGTGATCGGCGATAAACTCCCGGCCAAAGTTGCCGCAAGCCTCAACGCCGGCCTTCCTGTCGACAGCGTCGCCAAGAAGTTTGCCGCCGACAGCGTGTTCGCTCAGAAAGAACAGTGGATTCCCCTCTTCGCAGCCGGCGGTCCGACCAACGCCCTCTCTTCCTCGCAGCTCGACAGCCTCCGCAACGCAGGTGGCAAGTATGTGGCCATGATGACCACTCCCCAGGGCTCGGTGCTCGCGAAAGTGGTGAAGCAGAACGCGCCTGTGGAGGTGGTGGAATTCGAGGAATTCAACTATCAGCTCAATCCCTCTGCCAAGACTGTCAACGACGAAGTTGAGAAATTCGAGAAATACCTCGCCAAAAACAATACAGCTGAACTCTTCAGCAAGAACGCAGGCGCCGCAGGCTACAACGTGCAGAACTTCCAGTTCACTCAGTCTACCGCCGCTGTGCCCCGCATGGCCGGCTACAACCAGTACTTCCCCGATTCGCGCCAGATCGTAGGTTGGGTCATGATGAATGGCAAGCCCGGCCAGGTCAGCCGCATATATGAGTCGAAAGACGCTTCCAATCCTATGCTCTATGCAGTGGCCGTGGATGCCGAATATGACGACTACGTGCCCGTGACAAACGCCGACGTGAAGAATTATCTCACCGGCAAGGTCCGCCGCGAGAAGGCGGGTAAGGAACTCGCCGCTGAATATGGCAAGGCTGGAAAAGACATTGAGTCTGTGGCGAAGGCAATGGGTGTGCAGACTCGCGCGCTTCCTCAGTTCAGAATGGCGCGCGGCATGGGTGTCAACGACGCCAAGGTGCTCGGACGTATCGCGGGCTCTAAAGCCGACAAGAAACTTGTGGTGGTGCCCGGCGACGACGGTGTCTATGCTTTCGTGGTCAATGCTGCCGGCAAGTCGGAGATGCCCTATAACGAGGCTAACTATCAGCAGCAGTACTACCAGCTGATAAGCCCCAACTTCGACCAGATGCTGCGTGGCGGTGACAAACTTGAGAACAGCAGCTACAAATTCGAGGCCAACGACTGATAGGCCGAAAAGACAACGCATATCCTCGTCCGGCGGCCGCTATGGCCTGCGGGCGAGGATATTTCTTACAATCTAAAATTCTAATTTCCAATGCTTCCCTCATTGATAGGTATGACTCTTTCCGAACTGGAGGGAGTGGTGAAATCGGCCGGAATGCCGCGGTTCGTCGCCAAGCAGATCGCCGATTGGATTTATGCAAAGCGTGTGGTCTCCTTCGCGGAGATGATCAATATTTCAAAAAAGAACCAGGCATGGCTTGCCGAGAACTATGTCGTGGGCCGTACGAAGCCCGTGAAGGCCTCTAAGTCGCAGGACGGCACGGTGAAGTATCTTTTCGACGTCGGTGGCGGCAACAGGATAGAGTCGGTGATGATTCCTGACAAGGAGCGCGCCACTCTCTGTGTCAGCTCGCAGGCCGGATGCAAGATGAACTGCTATTTCTGCGCTACGGGAAAACTCGGCTTCAAGGCCAGCCTGACCGCCGCCCAGATCATGAATCAGATTCTTTCGATGCCGATAAGGCAGAACAGCGCGGCCGATGCCGGAAAGGGTGATCTCACCAACATAGTGTTCATGGGCATGGGCGAGCCTCTCGACAATCTGCCTGAGGTGCTGAAGGTCATAGAGATACTCACGTCGCCCTGGGGACTTGGCTGGAGCCCGAAGCGAATCACTGTCTCCACCGTCGGTAAACTCCCGCAGCTCAAGGATCTTCTCGACAAGACCGGCGTGCACGTGGCCATAAGCGTCCACACCGCCGACATAGCGCAGCGTGAGTCGATGATGCCCGCGCAGAAGGCCTTCCCCTTGCAGTCGGTCATGAAATTGCTCAGGTCATACGACTTCTCCGGACAGCGCAGGCTCTCGCTTGAGTATATCATGTGGCGGGGTGTAAACGACGATGTGGCGCATGCCAACATGCTGATAAAACTCATCGACGGCATGGACTGCCGCGTAAATCTCATACGATTCCACAGGGTGCCCGGAGTGGACCTCTATCCGGCAAGCGACGACAGGATGCAGATGTTTCGCAATATTCTCAACGAGCATGGCGTAATAGCCACTATCCGGGCCTCGCGAGGAGAGGATATAGAGGCGGCTTGCGGCATGCTGGCTGCAAAAAAGTAAGCCGGAAAGAAATTAAGAAAAGTTTGCTCATGCAAACTTTTTTTATTAATTTTGAAAGTTATTATACTTTTGGTGGCAGTTTGATTCAAACGGCCGCTTTCACTATAACGGTTTATTATGCACAACCCTATAAGAGTGGGTATCACCCACGGCGATTTCAACGGTGTAGGTTATGAGGTGATAGTCAAGGCTCTCGCCGAGGAAGGCTTCACCGAAATATGCACTCCTGTCATTTTCGGAAGCGCGGAACTCCTGAACCAGACACGCCGGAATCTTCATATGGAGAATTTCCGGTTCACGCCGGTCAGGACTGCCGCCGATGCGGCCGATGGAAAAATAAGCGTGGTGGATGTGTGTCCGAAAGGTCTTGAGATGACGCCGGGCTATCCTTCACCCGAGGCTGGCGAGGCTGCCGTGGCGGCTCTCGAGAGCGCGTGCGCCGCCCTGGAGGCCGGCGAGATCGATTTCCTCGTCACCGCCCCGATCAACAAGAACACCGCCTACAGCGAACGCTTCCCGTTTCCGGGACATACAGAATATCTCCAGTTCCGTCTCGGAGGAGGCGACGCACGGTCTACGATGATCCTTTTCGACGACTATATCCGTGTGGCTCTCGTCACGACGCATCTCCCCCTTAAAGATGTGCCCGGAGCTATATCGAAGGAGGCTGTAAAGGATAAGATACTCAGTCTCGATGCGGCGCTCCGTCAGGATTTCCGTATGGACAAACCGAGAATAGCGGTCCTCTCGCTCAATCCGCACAACGGCGACAACGGACTGCTCGGCGATGAGGAGACAAATGAGATCATTCCGGCTGTGGAGGAATGTGTGAAGGAAGGTATACTTGCTTTCGGCCCGTTCGCAGCCGACGGATTTTTCGGAACTCCGGACTATCTTAAATACGACGGAATAGTGGCCATGTATCATGACCAGGGGCTGGCGCCGTTCAAGGCCCTCGCGAAGGAATACGGCGTGAACTACACGCTGTCTCTTATACACATCTCCGAGCCCACGAGACACTGAGCGA
>USNC01000165.1 GCA_900555915.1 uncultured Porphyromonadaceae bacterium
CCGGAGCTTTACTGTGTATATTACCGAAGTTCGAAGCCGATTATGCATTATGCATAATTAATTGATTGAACGAAAGAAGCTCCGGATTTGCATTAAATTCAAATCCGGAGCTTTACTGTGTATATTACCGAAGTTCGAAGCCGATTATGCATTATGCATTGTGCATTATGCATTTAGATAAAAAGCGCTGGCGCCGAAGTCTTCACAGATTCCGGCGCCAGTGTGATTTTTTAGCAATTGCGACTACTTTCGCAAGCAACAGCATTACCTACTCAACCACTAACTTACAAATTATATCACTATTACTTAAAAAGCTTTTAGACTTGCTTGTCAAGAGATATGTAAAATGCTATGCCAATTGCTTCAAACCAAACTCTTCTTCTCTTGACTCCACAAAATTATGCAAAAAAAATCAAATACGCAAATATTTCTTGCTCAAATTACCCCCCCCCGTCTGATTTAAGCCAATATTATCACTATTTGACCAATTTCGCAATAACAAAAGATAACAACCGGGCATTTGCATTTTTCGACATAATTTGCTAAATTTGCATGAATAAAGAGAAACTCCATGGAAAAACAAGAGAAACAGAGGCTCCAGGCACTGCGAGAGGCAATGGACCGACACAATATCGACTGCACCATCATCAGCAGCACCGACCCCCACCAGAGCGAGATACCGCCCGCCCACTGGCGCGGACGCGAATGGCTCACCGGGTTCAAGTCGGAAAACGGGACCAACGGCACAGCGGTCGTGACCCGCAGCCATGCTTATGTCTGGACAGACAACCGTTTTTTCATCCAGGCTCGCCAGCAGCTCGCCGACACCGGTTTTGAAATGATGCCCCTCGACGGCCCGGAAGCCGTCGACCTCACGGAATGGGTGTTGGAGCACCTTGATAGCGGACAGACGGTGGGAATAGACGGAATGACCTTCAACGTAGGGGAAGCCGGACACATGCGCTCGGCGTTTGAGAAGGAAGGCATAAGACTGCGCACCGATTTTCCTCAATTTGAACTGATATGGCCGGATCGTCCGCCCCGTCCGCTGAACGCCCTTTTCGTACACGACGAGTCACTGACGGGCGAGACTTCCGGATCGAAGATAAGCCGGGTGCTGGAATGCCTGTCGAAGACCGGCGCCGACTCCATCCTCATATCCGCGCTCGACGACATAGCGTGGATCACAAATCTGCGCACCGCAGGCGACATTTCTTTCAGTCCTACATTTGTGGGCTACCTTTACCTTGATGCCAACGGACACAAAGTGCTCTTTGCCGACGAAGCGAAAATCGGCGACGACGTGCGCCGCCATCTCGACATGTACGGCATAGAGACCAGTCCATACGACGACGCGGCCGCCTTCATCGCATCTCTTCCCGAGACGACCGGACTGCTCGTGGATCCGGCACTCACGGCCATCGGCATTCTCGGGCATGCCCGCTGCAAGGTGATGTATGGAGGAGAGGAAATAGCACGGTTGAAAAGCGTGAAAAACGCCACCATGCTCTCCCACTGGCGCACCGCAATGGAGAAGGACGGAGTGGCGCTGACAAGGCTTTTCAGGTGGATTGAGGAGAACTATCCTGAAGGCACCCTCACGGAGATGAGTATCGCGAGAAAACTGCGCGAACTGCGGCTCGCCGACCCTGACTGTGTAGACGAGAGTTTCGCCGCCATCGTAGGCTGGAACGCCCACGGAGCGATAGTGCACTACGAACCGAGCGACGAGACCGACATACCAGTGACCGGACGCGGACTTCTGCTTATCGACAGCGGCGGCCAATACACACACGGCACCACCGACATCACACGCACCGTGGCTCTCGGCGGCGAACCGACTGCCGAGGAGAAGCACGACTTCACCCTCGTGCTCAAAGGCAACATCGCCCTCTCGCGCGCCACATTCCCGCGCGGCACACGGGGCGCACAGCTCGACATACTCGCGCGCCAATATCTTTGGAATGAAGGGAAGGCCTACTATCACGGCACCGGACACGGCGTGGGATACTTCATCAACTGCCATGAGGGACCGGCGCAGATACGGATGAACGACATTCCGGTGGCTCTTGAGCCGGGAATGGTGATGAGCAACGAGCCGGGCATCTATATCGAGGGGAAATATGGCATACGCAGCGAGAACCTGCTCGCAGTGCAACTGTGGAACACGACAGAGTTCGGAGAGTTCTACCGGTTCCGGACCCTCACACTGTTTCCCTTTGACACATCGCTGATCGACTACGACATGCTGACCGCTGATGAGAAGCAATGGCTCGACGATTATCACCGCGAGGTGTACAGCCGTCTGTCGCCGCTGCTGACAGCGGAGGAGAGAGAATGGCTGGCTTCTAAAATTTAAAATTTAAAATTTAGAATTTAGAATTTAAAATTACGCATTTTGCGTTATACATTATGCGATAAAACATTATGCATTATGCATTATGCATTAAAAAACGACTGAAAATGGCAATAATACAGGAAGTGAGAGGGTTCACCCCTCAGATAGGAGAGAATTGTTTCCTCGCCGCCAACGCGGTGGTGGTAGGCGATGTGGTGATAGGCAACGACTGCAGCATCTGGTTCGGTGCCGTGCTGCGCGGCGACGTAAACTCGATCCGCGTGGGCAACGGCGTCAACATCCAGGACGGCAGCGTGCTCCATACGCTCTATCAGAAATCGGTGATCGAGATCGGCGACCATGTCTCGGTAGGCCACAACGTCGTGCTCCACGGCTGCAAGGTGGAGGATTACGCGCTGATCGGCATGGGCGCCGTGGTGATGGACAACGCAGTAGTGGGGGAAGGCGCCATAGTGGCCGCAGGGTCGGTGGTGCTCAGCAACACCAAGATCGGGGCGCATGAGCTCTGGGCAGGGTGTCCTGCCAAGTTCGTGAAGATGGTGGAGCCGGAGAAAGCCAAGGAGATGAACTTCAAGATCGCGAAGAACTATCATCTCTACTCCACCTGGTACGGACCGCAGGACTGACAAATAGAATTGAGAATTGAGAATTGAGATTTTTTGATGACCAACACCACTGACCCCAGAATACTGCGGCTGCTGTCGCAGTCTTTTCCCAACATACAGGCCGCGAGCACGGAGATAATCAACCTCGAGGCCATACTCAATCTTCCGAAGGGAACCGAACACTTCGTGGCCGACCTCCACGGCGAGAACGAGGCGTTTTCCCACATTCTGCGCAACGCGTCGGGCAATATCAGGCGCAAGGTGACGGAGATCTTCGGCACCTCCCTTCGCGAGCAGGACATCCGCAACCTCTGCACACTGATATATTATCCCGAACGCAAGATAGAATACATAAAGGAAGAGGAGAAAGACCTCGACGATTTCTACAGCGTCACGCTGCACCAGCTGATACTTGTGCTGCAGAGCGTGTCGTCGAAATACACCCGCTCGCGCGTGCGCAAGCAGCTGCCGAGGGAATATGCCTACATCATAGAGGAACTGCTGCATGAGTCGCCGTCAGACTATGACAAGGAGGCTTATTTCCGCCGCATCATAGAGACTATCATATCGACAGGACAGGCCGACGACTTCATCATCGCCCTCTGCAACGTGATCCAGCGCCTGAGCATAGAGCAGCTCCACATACTGGGCGACATCTTCGACCGCGGCCCCGGCGCGCACCTTATCATGGACACGCTCTGCGCCTACGACCGCTTCGATCTGCAATGGGGCAACCACGATGTGCTCTGGATGGGAGCCGCGGCCGGCAACAAGGCCTGCATAGCGAATGTGCTCCGGCTCTCGCTTCGCTATGCCAACATGGCGACACTTGAAGACGGCTACGGCATAAACCTCGTGCCGCTGGCCACGTTCTCTCTCGAGACATATAAAGACGATCCATGCGAGGGATTCCAACCTCATCTGCAGGACAACGAATTTTCCACAGAGCATAAGACCGTAGATCTTATGGCAAAGATGCACAAGGCCATCAGCATCATCCAGTTCAAACTGGAGGGTCAGCTCATCGGGCTTCGGCCTGAATGGAAGATGGAAGAGAGGCGTCTTCTCCACCGCATCGACACTGAGAAGGGCGTCATAACCCTCGACGGCAAGGAATATGAATTGAAGGACAGAAATTTTCCGACGCTCTCCCCCTCCGACCCCTACCGGCTGACACCCGAGGAGGAATCGCTCATGGACAAACTGCTGCATTCCTTCATGGTGAGCGACAAACTGAACCGCCACATCAACTGCCTGCTTTCGCACGGCAGCATGTATGCCGTCTACAACTCCAACCTGCTTTATCACGCATCGATGCCGCTCAACGAAGACGGGTCGCTGAAAGAAGTGGAGCTGTGCGGAGTGCCTTACAAGGGGCGACAACTGATGCAGCAGATCGAGATGCTGATGCGCGCGGCCTTCAACGACGATACTGACGAAAAGTTGCGCAGCCTCGCGACAGACCTGTCTCTTATACACATCTCCGAGCCCACGA
>USNC01000166.1 GCA_900555915.1 uncultured Porphyromonadaceae bacterium
AAGATCGTCGGCAGCGTCAGATGTGTATAAGAGACAGCATCCCATGAAATCGACACCGTATCGTCGGCCGGAAGGTCGAGACCCTCGTTTTTATAGACAATAATCCTGTCGATCTGCCCCGGATGATTTTTCCAATAGTTGTAGGCGAGCGGGTACTGGTCCTTATCGCCGACAAACAGTATGCGCGGCGCGCCGTTGCCCACGATGAAGTCATATTGGCCCTGGCTGCTGCTCGAATAAAGCGGGATGCAGGCCATGCGGTTGCGGAAGCCTGCAAACTCCGATATCAGTATCTGCGGAGTGTTCTCGGAGCATATCGCGAGGGTGTCCTTCTCCTTGACCCCCAAACGCGCGAGAGCCCTGGCAGCCACATCAACCTGGGCCCTGAACTCCTCCCAACTCGTAGGCAACCACTCGCCGGCCTTTCGCCAGCAATACCGGTACACCTCTCGGTCTACATATTTTTCCGCCTGCCGGCGAATCATTTCTACAAGTTTGTTTGCCATCGTCTTTATAATTATATTTAAGCAGCTCAAAAAAAACAGTCTAAACAACTTCGATCAGACTGCCACTTATTAATATAACGATTCAGACCGCTTTTTTATTCACAAGTTTAGACTCGCTTGCTCAACCTTGCGCCTATTGTTTAATTCATACCACGTTTCATGAAGCGACATACTGTTCATTCCGCAAGACGGCGGGCTTCTGCGGGGATAGACACAAAACGGGTTTTTCTCAAAACAATACACCTTAATATTGTGTTTGTAAAATAAAAGTATTAATTTTGCGGACGAAAAAGACGCCATTCGCGGCGCGCAAGCAAGCATAATGGCTCCCACGGCCTGATTATTAAGATTTTATGAATAACCTTGTAATTGTAGAGTCTCCGGCAAAAGCCAAAACCATAGAAAAATTTCTTGGGAAAGGATATACAGTGCTGTCATCCTACGGACATATCCGCGACCTGAAGAAAAAAGGTATCGCTATTGATTTTGACCATAATTTCACTCCGGAATATGAAATTCCGGCTGACAAGAAAGAATTAGTACGCAAGCTCAAGGAAGCGTCAAAAAAAGCCGACATGGTATGGCTTGCTTCCGATGAGGACCGCGAGGGTGAAGCCATAGCATGGCATCTTTATGAAGTGTTGGGTCTGAAACCTGACAATACAAGGCGCATCGTGTTTCACGAAATCACGAAACCTGCCATTCTGAATGCGATTGCAAATCCGAGAAGCATAGATATCGACCGGGTCAATGCCCAGCAGGCGCGCCGCGTGCTCGACCGCATCGTAGGATTTGAACTCAGCCCCGTGCTCTGGAAAAAGATAAAGCCGGCGCTCTCTGCCGGACGCGTTCAGAGCGTGGCCGTGCGTCTCATATGCGAGCGGGAGAAGGAGATCAACGCTTTCAAACCGGAATCTTATTTCAGGGTTCAGGCCAATTTCAATGTCCCGGGATGCGACGCGGGGCTGAAGGCTGACCTGTCGCGACGTCCGGGCACTCCTGATGAGGCAAGGCAGGTGCTGGAGCGTTGTGCCGACTCTGCGTTCCGCATTGAAGAGGTCAACGTAAGGCCTGCACGCCGCTCGCCATATCCCCCGTTCACCACCTCAACCCTTCAGCAGGAGGCATCGCGACGCCTCGGATTCTCGGTCAACCAGACCATGGTCATAGCCCAGAAACTTTATGAAGACGGACGCATCACCTATATGCGTACCGACTCCACCAATCTCTCGGAACTCGCGCTTCACGACATAGCCGGGACAATCACCCAAGAGTTCGGAGCCGAGTATCTGAAGACCCGCCACTACCATACAAAATCGAAAGGCGCGCAGGAAGCACACGAGGCGATTCGCCCCACCTATATCTCCAACCGCACCATCGACGGTGACGCACGCGAGCAGAAACTCTACGACCTGATATGGCGACGCACCGTGGCTTCGCAGATGCAGGATGCTGAGATAGAGAGGACGAGTGTGGACATTGCCGCGATCCCCGGCGGCCCGCAAGGACATGAGGACACCGGCCACGGTGTGTTCAAGGCTGAGGGCGAGGTGATCAAATTCCCGGGATTCCTGACCGTATATCAGTCGGCCTCCGGAGGAAAGGACACTACACTGCCTCCCCTCAGAACGGGCGACATGCTGACTGTCTCGGAAATCACTGCCACTGAAGACCTCACACAGACCCCGGCCAGATACACAGAAGCCTCGCTCGTGAAGAAAATGGAGGAACTCGGCATTGGACGCCCGTCCACATATGCACCGACAATCTCCACCATACAGCACCGCGAATACGTGAGACGAGGCGAGAAGGAAGGATCTCCGCATGATTTTCTCGTGCTGACGCTAAAGAACAAGAAAATCAAGCAACAGACCAAGACTACTCTCGTCGGATCGGAAAAAGGAAAACTTGTGCCTACAGACACTGGAATGGTCGTCAACGACTTTCTTACCGAATATTTCCCCTCGATACTCGACTACAACTTCACGGCGAGAATTGAGGAGAAATTCGACGACATTGCCGAGGGCAAACTTCCATGGCAGAATGAGATGTCGGAGTTTTACGAGACTTTCCACCCGGCCATTGAGCATATCAACACTATGAAGATGGAGCACAAGGTGGGTGAGAGAGTGCTCGGCGAAGACCCGAAGACCGGACGCCAGGTGTCGGTCAAGATCGGACGTTTCGGCCCCGTGGCCCAGATAGGTGAGGCTTCGGATGAGGAGAAACCTCTTTTCGCTTCTCTCCAGCCCGACCAGAGCGTGCAGTCGATCACTCTCGAGGAGGCGCTCAAACTGTTTGAACTCCCAAGAAAGGTGGGCTCCTTCGAAGATAAGGATATCACTGCAGCCGTAGGCAGGTTCGGTCCATACATACGCCACAACTCTGTATTCGTATCCATACCGAAAGATATGTCGCCTATGACCATCTCAGAGGAAGAGGCTGTCGGCCTCATCCTTAAAAAACGGGAAGCGGAGGCCAACAAACACATAAAGACGTTTGCCGACCACCCGGAGATAGAGGTGCTCAACGGAAGGTTCGGGCCATACTTCACCTTGCTTCCTGCCGGAGCGAAGAAAAAAGTGAACTATAAGATTCCTAAAGGCACAGATCCCCACAGCCTGACTTACGAAGACATCGAGCAACTGATGCGGCAGCAGGATTCCGCCCCTAAAAAGAAAGCGACTCGAACCCGCAAAAAATAACAATATCCTCTCCCCTCACCAAACTAAAACATAAACCATAAAACCATAAACCTCAAATTTCGCCCGATGGGCGAAATTTGAATCAAGATATATGATTACTCAAGAACAACTCAAGGATGCGGAAGAACGCACCGAAGCCCTTAAGAGATATCTCGACATTGACTCCAAAAAGATTGAAGTGGAGGAGGAAGAACTCCGCACGCACGTGGCCGATTTCTGGGAAGACCGCACAAAGGCTGAGGCACAGATGAAGAAAATCAAAGACCTTCATTTCTGGATCGATGCCTACGAGGCTCTTGCCAAGCAGGTGGAGGAACTGCGCCTTGGTTTCGACTTCGTAAAGGAAGGTCTCGTGACGGAAGAGGAGGTCGAGCAGCAGTATGCCACGGTCACCGCCGACATCGAGAATCTGGAGCTCCGCAATATGCTACGCCGCGAGGAAGACAAACTCGGGGTTGTGCTTAAGATAAACTCCGGCGCCGGTGGCACCGAAAGCCAGGACTGGGCGCAGATGCTCATGCGCCTATATCTGCGCTATGCCGAACGGCATGGCTACAAGACCTCCATTGCGCAGCTTCTCGAAGGCGACGACGCCGGCATAAAGTCGGTGACGATCAATATCGAGGGTGATTACGCCTACGGCTATCTGAAGAGTGAGAACGGTGTGCACCGTCTCGTGCGTGTCAGCCCCTACAACGCCCAGGGCAAGCGCATGACTTCGTTTGCTTCGGTGTTTGTCACCCCCCTCGTAGACGACACCATCGAGATCAACGTCGAGCAGGCGCGCATATCATGGGATACCTTCCGCTCGGGTGGGGCCGGAGGTCAGAACGTCAACAAGGTGGAGTCCGGTGTCCGCCTCCGCTACCAGTATAAGGACCCCTACACCGGCGAGGAAGAGGAGATACTTATCGAGAACACCGAGACTCGCGACCAGCCCAAGAACAAGGAAAACGCACTGCGCCATCTTAGAAGTATCCTTTACGAAAAGGAGATGAACCATAGGCTTGAGGAGCAGGCCAAGATCGAGGCGGGCAAGAAGAAAATAGAATGGGGATCGCAGATCCGCAGTTATGTGTTTGACGACCGCCGGGTGAAAGACCACCGCACAAACTATCAGACTTCGGATGTCAATTCTGTGATGGACGGAGAAATCGATGAATTCATCAAGGCATATCTCATGGAATTCGCCGGTGAGGATTCCCACGCGTCCTGACCGCCGTCGATCCTCGACCTGAC
>USNC01000167.1 GCA_900555915.1 uncultured Porphyromonadaceae bacterium
GATCTACACGCGTAAGATCGTCGGCAGCGTCAGATGTGTATAAGAGACAGTGCCCGGCGAGAGCCGACCGGAAGTCTTTCTTCATGGCTTTGCCGATAAGGTCCTCGACAATTTTGTCAGGATTGCCGCTTATATCGTCATATGCCACAAAATTGGTGGCAGAGGCGATATACACGGTGGCATATGACGCGCCGGCGACACTGTAGGAATCAGCAGTGGTCTTCACCTTGCCGTCAGTCTTCACCCTTATGGCGCATTTAGCCGTAAGTTTCCCTTCTATACCTTCCTGGTCAGGACCGGCGATGCCGACCTTCATTCCCTTGCGGTCCACACTCAACGCTCCCCCCTCCGGAAGCTCATAGGTCATGGTGAAGTCGAGTGCCTTTTTCTTATCGGCAGTCAGATTCACCATTATCACGCCGTCGGGTAAAGAAGCGATGGTCTGCCTGCTGAAAGCGACGCCGCCTTTCGTGTAAGACACACCGGCCACGGCGTTTGCGATATCGAGATCCCTGCGATAGTCCGACAGAGTGCCTTCATGGGAGAAATTGAGTCTCAATGAGCCCAATGTGAGATACGACATACCGTGATGCGGGGTCATATAATACTTGTTGATGAGCTGTTCGGCCTCATCCTCTCGGCCTTCAAACACCAGACGCCGTATCTCGTCGAGATGCTTGATACCTTCCGGATTATTGTTGTTGTAGGGGCTTCCCGCCCAGAATGTCTCGTCGTTAAACTGTATTCTCTCCGAGTCGACACCGCCGAAAACCATCGCTCCCATACGCGAGTTGCCCACCGGCAGCGCCTCCACCCACTCCACTGCCGGAGCGGAATACCAGAGCCTCAGGTCATCGCCGGCAAAAGCCAGCCCCACAGGCATCAGACACAGAATCAGAGTATATAATAAATTTCTTACCATTTCAAAAATCAATTTCCGTTAGTGATAGATTCCACCACAGCCACCATTCCGCCGCGTGGAAGGAGACTTATACTTTCGGGCAATACCCCTGTCCGGGTTATCGCCCATTTGTCGGGAGCCGCGTCCTCAAAGAGAGTGCACCGCACACTGCCGCCATCCAGCCCCATCCTTGAATAATCAAGTTTCAGGTCGGAGATCGGCGCATCGGTGCCGTTGATCACCGACACCCACCATTTTCCGTCTTTCTTCCTGGCCATCGCCACGTATTCACCCGGATAGCCTCCGAGAAGCAGAGTCTCGTCCCATGACGAGGGGAGTCCGGAAAAATAATCCCTCACTTCCCCGGGCTGTGAGAGCAGGCTTTCCGGCCGGTCGGCTATGTGCTGCAGGCCCGACTCGAACAGTGCCGTCAGCGCCAGTTCGTGGGCATGCGTCGTGATGTGCGGATGCTGGCTGTCGGAGAAAGCGCACGGCGTATAGTCCATCGGGCCTATCACATTGCGGGTGAAAGGAAGAGTGGCATTGTGGCATGCGGCCTTGTCGGTCAGCACCGGCAGATTGTTGTACCATTCCGCGCCATACAAAGCCTCCACACTCAGAAGATTCGGATATGTGCGGTGCCATCCCCGCGGGATAGTGGCTCCATGGAAATTGACAGCGAGATGGTGGCGCGCGGCATCCTCAAGAAGTTCCGACATATACTTTATATTCCTGTTGTTGTCGCCAGAGAAGAAATCAATCTTGACGCCTGACACACCTGTTTTCTCACACCAGGCGAACTCCCGTTCCCTGGCGGAAGGATCATTAAGTCTGAACTTCGGACCCGGAGCCCCGTTGATCCAGCCTATTGAGGAATTATACCATATCATAGGCTTCACACCCTTCTCCAGGGCATAGGCCACAGCATCCTCCACGGTTTTGCCGTCTTTCATCTCGTCCCACTCGGCGTCGATGAGCACATATGGCAATTTGAGGGCTTCGGCCAGGTCCACGTATTTCCGTATGATATCGAAATCGTTCGACCCATGATTGTAGGCCCAGTACACCCACGACACCACTCCCGGACAGACCCAGGAAGTGCAGTCATACTTCGCAGGAGCGCTGTTGTCGGCCACGAGAGTAGACTCCACCACATCGGCAAGACCGCCGGCGATGAATGTCTGCCATCCTGCTGATTCTGGACCGTCTGGCACAAGGTCAAACGAGCCGTCGCCACGGGCATACATGCTCGCTGCGGCCTCATCGGGGGATATTCCCGACTCGGAAAGCAGGCCGAAGAGGCCTCCTTCATATTCCACAAGAGCGGGATAGCCAAACCGATCCCCTTCCTTCACCTCGCGGTCGCGTGGAAAAAAATCCTCATATGATTCAGTCCATTTCTGCAGCCAATGATGAAGCGGCTTCCCGAACCTCACGTTGGAGGTCCCGCTCTTTTTCCAAGCCATGCCGTCGTCGTAGAGCCTCACCCGGAGAGTGTCGCCGTCGGCAAGCAGATAACGGCCCTCGGCATATGAATTCCGGCAATGTTTCCTTTTGCCGGCGATCATCTCATAATCCACCTCCACAGGGCCCGACTCGGAAATCGTCCGCACAGGCCCGCAATGCAATTCAAGCATGCTCCGGGGCGCCATGCCGGCCGATTCCCTCGCGAGAGCCACGCCTTCCTGCGAAGAGACCATAGAGAATCTGCCGTCGGGAGACGACAGTCCCCATACGGGAACCGCCGCAACTCCCAACGTCATAATCATGAATAATCTGCCAAATAAATATCTCACAGCAGTGTCTGTTTTACAGTTTTACGGAAACCCGCTTGCCTTTATACTCCACTTCCTTCGACTTTCCGTCGGGCATGACGATGTTGAATTTGCGCTTCAGCGGCATTCCGTCATATTCACCCTTGCGGTTGTCGATGGTCAGTGTCCTTTTCCTGTCATTCCAGGCCAGTCTGATGCTGGAATACTTGCCGTCGAGATAGTTATAGTTGTCGCCCTCATCTTCATAGAGGTCAAACTCAGCATCCTCTCCGGGATAGACCTTGAGCGTGAGATAATCCCACGGTTTCTCCTGGGCATACTGCATCTCCTCGGCGAGCGGCAGGATGCTGCCGGCCTTGACGAAAAGCGGCGAGTAAGCGATCGGAGCATCGGCTTTCAGTGTCTGGCCGCCGTCGTGGAGCGCATTCGTGTAGTAGTCATACCACCTCGCGCCCGAGGGGAGATACACGTCGAAGGTCTTGTGCAGGCTCCAGTCCACAGCGGGCCAACCGTTTTCATATTCGTCGGAGTCATGGCGGTCCCAGCCGCTGTTCTCGTCGGTCTTCACAATCTTCTCCTCCGTGTAGAGCGGATCGACCACAGGGCATACCAGCAGGCTGCGTCCGAACATGAACTGGCGGCCATTGTTCCAGGTGTTTCTGTCGTCCTTGAAATCCATGAAAAGAGCGCGCATGAAGCTGTCGTCGTCGGTCGAGACTTTCCTTGCGGTACCGTAGATATACGGCATGAGTCTGTAGCGGAATTTCACCGCGTCGAGAAGGGCGTCATAGATAGGTTCGCCCGGCTCGCCGTAATGGTAAAGTTCGCGATACACTTCCGTGCCGTGACTGCGCATCATCGGATTGAACAGTCCGAACTGCATCCATCTTGTGTACAGTTCCTGGAACTGCGGATTTTTCGTAGCGGAATTGTCACACCACTTCCGGTTGTAGGCATTAGCGAAGAATCCCCCTATGTCGGTGTTGACATTGGGACTCGCCGTGAGGGTATGGTTCAGGCAGAGCGGCACCTGCTTGCGGAAGGAATCCCAAGAACTGCCCACGTCTCCGCTCCATGTATTGACTCCGTAGCGCTGTTGCCCTGCGAAATAACTTCTCGACAGGATAAACACACGTTTGTCTCTGTCCACGCTTCGCTGATGCTCGTCGACACCTCCCACACACTTGAACGGGAAGAGATTTCTCACTCTCCTGAAGCTGCCGAGAGCGCAGGACTGGTCAAGGTCTGACTCCTTATACTGTGCATGGTCGGGATCAGTCGAGTCCATCCACCAGGCATCTATGCCCATGTCGTGCAGGCGCTTGAGATTGTTCCAGTATATGTCGCGGGCCTCCGGACTGTAGCAGTCATATACTCGCACGCCTGAAAGATAATCGCGGCGGGGGGGCCACTCGGTGAGGCCCGATTCGGGCCATGTCTCGAATCCGAAGAGAAGTCCTTTGTCCTTCAGTTCGCTGTAAGCCTTGGTCTGGGGTCCGAAGCTCTGCCAGATGCTTATGCTTATATGGGCGTTGCGGTCGTGCACATGGTCGATCATGGCCTGCGCCCGGCTGAAGTCGGGATTGATGAATTCCATGGCGTTCCAGGTGTAGTTGCTGCCCCAGTACTGCCAGTCCTGTATGATGCCGTCAAACGGAATGCCGAGATCGCGGTATTTGTCGACCACCTCTATCAGTTCATCCTGAGTCTTGTAGCGCTCGCGGCTCTGATGGAAACCGTATGTCCACAGCGGAAG
>USNC01000168.1 GCA_900555915.1 uncultured Porphyromonadaceae bacterium
CGAGATCGCTCAGTGTCTCGTGGGCTCGGAGATGTGTATAAGAGACAGGGTCTATTCCCTGCATGGTCCGGAGCGGCTCTGACCACTTTTTTCATTTATATTGACTATGAAATGGAAGAGATTGTTTGAGATGATGCTCCTTTGGGCGGTGGCGGTTGCCTGTGAGAAGACTGTCGACACAATGGAAATCTATGAGGAGATTCGTTCTGCCGACAAGATGGTGTTTGCCACGATGGCCATCACCAAGACGGCTAAGACCGAGAGGTCGGACTGGTACAAGGTCGGGAAGCGGATTGCGGTCTATTCATATGACACTTATATGCAGGCGTATATCGACCTGTCGAAGTTGCAGGATTCCGATCTTGTCTTCGACAGTGATGCCAAGACGGTAAGGGTGATGCTGCCGCCTATAGAGACAGAACTTACCGGGCGCGACATGGAGATGCGCAAAGAATATGAGAATATAGGTTTTTTCCGCACAGAAATAGGGGCAAAGGAGCGTGCGGAGATGAAGGAACTTGCCAATAAATCGCTGAAAAAGGAGGTGGAGGAGAACCACATGTTTAACGACCGGCTGAAGGAAGCCGCGCGCGTGAAAGCGCTTAAATATTTCGAGGCTATCTTTCAGGCACGAGGCTACAAGGCAGTGATAGAATTCAATGACCCATCATCAAACAGCGGGAAAAGAGATGACAGCATACAGAAAACATTTGATTAGAATCGTCGTGGCGGCAGCGCTATTGGCCGGATGCCTATTTCTTTATGTGCGCTATGTCCGTAAGGAAAGCGACGTTGAGATCGGCAAGGGGCAGATTGCGGATGTGCGCACCATGGTGGAGATCTGCAGCATGGAGGTCTACAATGAAGAGCCGGTGCTTGACACAATCGACAACATAGTGCTGTTTGCCGTCCAGAAGCAACGGGGAAGCATATCGTTTGATGTTGAGAATCTTGAGATTGACGACAGCGGCGACACTGTGAGAGCGGTGCTTCCGAAAGAGATCATAGACCTGAAAGAAGCGACCGACGACAATTCCTGGCAGGTGATCGACACGAAAAACATCGGTTTTTTAGGGCCTATAAGAAGCGACCGGCTGACGATAGCGCAGGAAAACAAGATAAAGGCCAAGCTCATGAAGCGATCGCGGAAACGGCTGTATGACAACGGGACCGTGGCGAAGGCTCGCCGTGAGGGACGGCACAGTCTTGAGGTGTTTCTTTCGGCGGTGTACGGCAAACCTGTAGTGGTTGCCGACCCGACACCGCAAGGGAGCGGCCGATGAGTGAATTGTTAATCAAACTGAAATTTTATGAAATGGGGTCTAAAAGGTGGCGTAAATTTGCGGGATAAGAAATTTATTGTTAAATTTGCGATGGAAAGGGGAGGACTGTAACCGTCGGATTTTAACGGCCATATAACCCATTGAAATCCGTGAGTCGGATTTAAAATTGTAATAAATATGACAATCAACGAGGTACAAGACGAGATAATAGACGAGATGGAGGGCATGGAAGACTGGCTCGACCGGTATGCCTATATCATAGATTTAGGCAATACGCTTCCTCCAATTCCGGACGACCTTAAGACTCCGGCCAATCTTATAGAAGGCTGCCAGAGCCGTGTCTGGATCGATGCGAGCCGCACGGCCGACGGCCGTATCCACTTCGAGGCGGAATCTGACGCCCTCATTGTGAAAGGTATCGTGGCTCTGCTTCTGCGCGTGCTGAGCGACCGCACTCCCGATGAGATATTGAGGGCTGATCTCTATTTCATCGACAGGATCGGACTCAGCGAGCATCTGTCGCCGACGCGCAGCAACGGACTTGTGGCAATGGTGAAACAGATACGCAACTACGCCACCGCTTTCAAACTAATGGAAGGGGAGTGATCGGCCGCCGAGTATTCGGCTGACACAGCCGGACAAAAAAACAGACAATTCAACATTCATATTCAAAATCAACTGACCATGTTCAAAAACCAACCGGCAGGACTGTATGTGCTCGCTCTCGCCAATACGGGCGAACGATTCGGTTACTACACGATGCTTGCCATTTTTCTGTTCTTCCTCCAGGCCAAGTTTGGCTTCGACGCCACCTGGACCGGCCAGATTTTCTCTATCTTCCTGGCTCTCGTGTATTTCATGCCTGTCCTTGGCGGTTGGCTCGCCGACAGATGGAGCTTCAACAAATGTGTTCTCGCGGGCATCGCGGTGATGTTTGTCGGCTATGCCCTCATGTCAGCCCCGACACCGGTGCGCAGCAACACTTCCTTCCTCGTGCTCCTGGCGGCGCTCCTGCTGATAGCCACCGGCACCGGACTCTTCAAGGGCAACCTGCAGGTGATGGTAGGCGACTTATACAACAACAGTAAATACGGCGACAAGCGGGACGCTGCTTTCTCCCTCTTCTACATGGCCATCAACCTTGGCTCGATGTTCGCCCCGGGCGCGGCCATCGCGCTCAAGAACCTCGCTCTCAAGAACGCAGGATACCTTTCCAACAATCCTATGGCGGCGACGGTCAGCAACTGGTGTCTTGACACCGAAGGCTTCACCAATATGCCCGCCGACCAGGAGACGCTCAAGAGCATGACCGACTTCGCCGTCAAGAACGGCATGGAGCAGGGCGCGGATCTCGCCACATGGCTCACGGGCTATCTCCAGGCATTCGCCGACAGCTGCACAGTGCAGTTCGGCTCTCTGACAGATTTTGCAGGCGGCTACATCTCAGCCTTCTCCACCGGCTGCACCTACGCGTTCTCGCTGGCGTGCGCCTCGCTGATAGTCAGTTTCCTTATCTACACACTCGGCCGCCGCACCTACAAGCATATCATAACCGACGCTCCTAAGGCCGCCGACGGCAAGCCTGCAGCCGCAGCAAGCAACGAGCCCGAACTTACCCCCGAACAGACCAAGCAGCGCGTGGTGGCTCTCTTCCTGGTCTTCGCCGTGGTGATCTTCTTCTGGATGGTGTTCCATCAGAACGGCCAGACGCTCACCGAGTTTGCCAAGAGCTGCACCGCCTCTGTGTCAAGTTCCTGGACCCGCATCGGCTTCAACCTCGGAGCACTCGCGGCGATAGCCGCCGGCGTGTATGCCCTTTTCTCCGTAATCCAGTCGAAGACAAGCAAGGGGCGCGTCGTCAGCGGCGTCATACTCGCAGTCTGCGCCGGCATAGTGATCTGGCTCTACAGCGGCATGCCTGCCGAACTCACAGACATCGACCCTGCGGCATACCAGCAGTTCAATCCCTTCTTCGTGGTGGCTCTGACACCATTCTCGCTCGCCCTCTTCGGCTGGCTCAACCGCAAAGGGAAGGAGCCATCGGCGCCGCGTAAGATCGGCTACGGCATGATCACCGCCGGAGTGGCTTATCTCGTGATGGTGTTCGGCTCGCTCTCGCTTGTAGGCACCAACGGAGAGGTTTCCACCAACTGGCTCATCTCCACCTATCTGCTCCTGACATTCGCCGAACTGCTTCTTTCGCCGATGGGAATATCGTTTGTCAGCAAGGTAGCGCCTCCGAAACTCAAGGGCGCCATGATGGGCGGCTGGTTTGCCGCCACGGCAGTCGGCAACTATCTGGTGTCGATCCCGATGCTCCTCTGGGGCAAGATTCCGGTATGGACAATCTGGGCCATCCTGATCGCGCTGTGTCTGCTCTCGGCAGCATTCATCTTCTCGCAGATGAAGAAACTTGAGGCAGCCACAGGCGACATGCCGCAGCCAGTGCCTGACGAAACGCTGGCCGATCCTGCTGAATAAAAAAAGAAACAAATCAATGAAAGGGGACGCACAAGAGTGCGTCCCCCGCTTTAAAAACCAGGCATCCAATCCTAAATCCGAGACTCTTGACTCTTAACTCTTGAAATAAACCTTAACCCTTAAAACAGCAAGGTTCGCGAAGCGGGGCTTGCGCAGACAGATATTATGGCAAACAATTCAGAATTCAGCAGCAAACTCGGCATAATAGCCGCTACTGTGGGAAGCGCTGTCGGACTCGGCAACATATGGAGGTTTCCGGCGGAGACACAGGCCAACGGCGGCGCCGCATTCCTGCTGATATATGTGGTGTGCGTACTCTTTTTCGGCATACCTGTCATGCTGGGCGAGTTCGTGATCGGACGCGCCGGACGCAGCGACGCAATCAACAGCTACAAGAAACTGAGCCCGGGGAAGCCCTGGTGGATATCGGGCCTGTTCGGCGTGGTGTGCAGCTACCTCATACTGACCTTCTACATGGTGGTTTCGGGCTGGACCATGGAATATCTCTACCAGTCGGTCACCGGCGAACTCTTCCGTCCGCTCGAAGGAGTGGCGGAGGGGAGCAATCTCCAGTTTATGGAGCGGATGGATGAATACGTGTCGGGGGCTGTCTCTTATACACATCTCCGAGCCCACGAGACACTGAGCGATCTCGTA
>USNC01000169.1 GCA_900555915.1 uncultured Porphyromonadaceae bacterium
CGGCAGCGTCAGATGTGTATAAGAGACAGTGTCCACAGCCAGAATATCGATCGGTGCTTCGTGATCCAGACGGTATTCGTTTACGCCGATGATCTTCTCGATGCCCGAGTCGATGCGGGCCTGCTTGCGGGCTGCCGCCTCCTCGATACGCATCTTCGGAATACCGGTTTCGATGGCCTTGGCCATACCGCCCAGTTTCTCGACCTCCTCGATACGCTCCCAAGCCTTGTGGGCGATCTCGTTGGTGAGGGTTTCGATGTAGTAGGAACCTGCCCAGGGATCCACTTCGCGGCAGACGTTGGTTTCCTCCTGGATGTAGATCTGGGTGTTACGGGCGATACGTGCCGAGAAGTCCGTCGGCAAGGCGATCGCCTCGTCCAGTGCGTTGGTGTGCAGCGACTGGGTGTGGCCCAGAGCGGCGCCCATCGCCTCGATAGCCGTACGTGCTACGTTGTTGAACGGATCCTGCTCGGTGAGCGACCAGCCCGAGGTCTGGCTATGCGTACGCAGGGCCAACGATTTCGGGTTCTTGGGGTTGAATTTTTTGACGATCTTCGCCCAGAGCATACGGGCGGCGCGCATTTTAGCGATCTCCATGAAATAGTTCATCGATATGCCCCAGAAGAAGCTCAGACGCGGCGCGAAGGCATCGATGTCCATGCCTGCGTTGACACCGGCGCGGAGATATTCCAGACCGTCGGCGAGAGTGTAGGCAAGTTCGATGTCGGCGGTAGCGCCGGCCTCCTGCATGTGATAGCCGGAGATGGAAATGGAGTTGAACTTGGGCATGTTCTTCGAAGTGTATTCGAAGATGTCGGCGATGATCTTCATCGAGAATGCCGGCGGATATATATAGGTGTTGCGCACCATGAATTCCTTAAGGATGTCGTTCTGTATGGTACCTGCCATTTCCTCAAGTTTCACGCCCTGCTCAAGACCCGCGTTGATATAGAAGGCGAGCACGGGGAGCACAGCGCCGTTCATGGTCATAGACACGGACATCTTGCCCAGAGGAATACCGTCGAAGAGCACTTTCATGTCTTCGATTGAGCAGATCGACACGCCGGCCTTGCCTACGTCGCCGACCACGCGCTCGTGGTCCGCGTCATAGCCGCGGTGAGTCGGGAGGTCGAACGCAACGGAAAGACCCTTCTGACCGGACGCAAGATTGCGGCGATAGAAAGCGTTGGACTCAGCGGCGGTGGAGAAACCCGCATACTGGCGGATAGTCCAGGGACGCATAGGATACATGCCGCTGTAGGGGCCACGCAGGAACGGGGGCAAACCTGCCACATAGTCAAGATGCTCCAGACCCTCGAGGTCTTCCTTGGTATAGACAGGCTTCACCGGAATCAGTTCGGCCGTCATAAAGTTCTCCCCTTTCGCTTCAGGAGCGCAAGCTGCGGGAGACACAACTTTGTTGATATCTATTTCTTTGAAATTCGGTCTCATGTCGCAATATTATTTGAGGAGTTTTGCATTGAAAGCCACGAGAGTGTCGAGCACATTGACACGCACATGGATAAAGTTCTCTATGCCCTGCGCCTTGAGGTCGTCCATGCAGGCGGGAGCTCCGGCAACGACGAATTCGGCACGTCCGGCAAGTTCCTTGAAGGCCTCGGGAGCGTATTCGGCATATTCGTCATCGCTCGAGCAGAGAACGACAACGTCGGCACCCTGAGCCACGGCGGCGTCGACACCTTCCTTGACAGAAGCGAAACCATTGTTGTCGACGATCTCATAACCGGCACAACCGAAGAAGTTGCCGGAGAACTGCGCGCGGGCAAGACGCATGGCAAGATTGCCGATGGTGAGCATGAACACTTTCGGACGGTTGGCAGCGCGTTCGGTGTCGAGGCGCAACTGCTCGAACTGGCTTGCTGCGCGGTCGAAGTTGAGGTAAGCCACAGCTCCATCGGCCGCCTCGCTGCATCCGCAGGAGCAGGCACAGCCGTCTTTCTCGATCTTGTCGAGAGCCATCTCGTTGACGTTGGGATACTGGTTGGTGCCGAGAAGTATCTCTTTTCTGCGGGCCACGTCGAGATGACGCTTCACGCCGCTTTCGTTGACCTTGGCCTGGATCTCGCCCTTGCTGAGCATAGCGTAGAAACCGCCATTGTCTTCCACTTCGTTGAAGAGTTTCCAAGCCTGGGCAGCGATTGAGGACGTGAGAGTCTCGATATAGTAGCTTCCTCCGGCAGGATCGACCACCTTGTCGAGGTGCGATTCCTCACGGAGAAGATGCTGCTGATTGCGCGCGATGCGCTCGCTGAACTCATCGGGAGTCTTATACTGCAGATCGAACGGAAGAGTCTCGATCGAATCGACGCCTGCGAGAGCGGCGCTCATGGTCTCGGTCATGGACCGGAGCAGATTCACGTGCGCGTCATAGACTGTCATGTTAAACTGGCTTGTGACAGCGTGGATAGCGATCTTGCAGCATTCTTCAGCCACACCGTAAGCCTTCACGATCTCAGCCCAGAGCATTCGTGCGGCACGGAATTTGGCGAGTTCCATGAAGTAGTTGGAACTGATGCCCATGTTGAATTTGATACGGCTGTTGACTTCACAGGCGTCAAGGCCAGCCTCTGTGAGCAAAGTCATCCATTCGGCACCCCAAGCGAGAGCATAGCCGAGTTCCTGGGTGATGTATGCACCGGCGTTGTTGAGCATGAAACTGTCTACAGCGAAGCAGCGGAGTCCTGCTACGAGCTTGACAGCCTCGTAGACTTCCACTGCGGTAGCCTTGAGATCTTTCGGGAATTCAAGGCCGCGCTTGAGCAGACGCTTGAAGGGATTGAAACCGATAGAGCCACGGAACGTCTCCGCAGCGCCGGCTTTCTCCACGAGAGCCACGAGCGCTCTGGCCACTTCCACTGCTTTAGAGGGGCAGCAGTTCACATTGACCTCGATCTTGGCAAGATCAATGCCTTCAAGCACTGCCGCGAGGTCAGCGGCTCCGAGGTCATGGCAGAGGCAGATGCCTACAGACTCCACGCCTTTGTCGATGGCATGTTTTGCATTTGCATTGATCTCAGCCGCGGAAGAGCCGATGATCTGCTGGCGGATGAGCCAGTCGTTGTCGGTGCGTGTGCCTCTCACATAGGGGAACTGACCCGGCATGGAGCCGACGGAAGGAAGCCCTTCTATATCTTCCTTGCGATAGAACGGCATCACGTTGAAGCCTTCATTTGTGCGCCACACGAGCTTCTTGTTGAAGTCGGCGCCCTTGAGATCGACATTGATCTTCGCCATCCACTCTTCGGTGGTCACGGGCGGGAACATGTCAAAAAGTTTTTCCTTGTTTTCTGCCATAATTAAATAGCTTGTATGATTTCTGTTGATATTAGTCCATTGGTTAAAAGACACACCGGCGATTGCCTATTGCAATGCCCGGCTATCGAATACCGCGCAAATTTAATAAAAAAAATTTAATAATGAAAGTAAAAAACTCAAGTTTCGCATATGAAACTTGAGTTTTTACTTCAACTTTCTCAAATAGAGGTTATGATTCCATTCCCCGCCGGAGTGAGGGCGCGGGAAGCGGCACACAAATCAACTGTCGGTCAGCTGCTTGTCGCGACACCGGATGACTCTGCCCGGAAAATCCTCGCAGAGCTGAAGATTATGGGTGGCCATCAATATGGAATGGCCGCCCGAAGCGAGTTCCCGGAGCAGATTCACTATGGAGATGCCTGTCTGCGGATCGAGATTGCCGGTAGGCTCATCGGCGAGAATAAGGCTCGGATTATTGAGCAAAGCCCTTGCAATGACGATGCGCTGCTGCTCGCCGCCGGAGAGTTCGTGGGGCATCTTGTAGCTCTTGTTCTGCATACCTACATCGATTAGTACATCTTCGATGCGCTGCTGCATCTCCGTCTTGTCTTTCCAGCCGGTGGCTTTCAGCACAAAGGAGAGATTATCAAACACCGAACGGTCCTGAAGCAACTGAAAATCCTGAAACACGATACCTATCTTCCTGCGGAGATACGGTATCTGCTTTCTTTTGAGATCAAGCATATCGTAGCCGAGCACCTCGGCTTTCTCACCGCTGCATATCGGCACGTCGGCATACATCGACTTCAGCAACGAACTCTTGCCGCTGCCGACCCTGCCGACGAGATAGCAGAACTCCCCTTCCCCAATGGACAGGGAGACATTCTGCAGCACTATCTTCTCGGCGCGCCGGATCTCAACATCTTTATATTCTATTACATTCATATCAATATCATATTCGACTCACGCATACGAAAGTCCTTGTTCAGTCTGAGATAATCAGGCCGGAATCTCATCCCGGTCGGCCGATGAGTGCTCCTTTATGAAAGCCACGCACAAAGCGCCGATTGCTGTCGACACTCCCGCTATGGCCATCATCCTGTCTCTTATACACATCTGACGCTGCCGACGATCTTAC
>USNC01000170.1 GCA_900555915.1 uncultured Porphyromonadaceae bacterium
GCAGCGTCAGATGTGTATAAGAGACAGCGTCACCACCGGGGTGCTTGAGGAAGAATGCGGCGAACTGATGACCTCATTCTTCAAAGGGAAAAGAAAATGATAAGAACCTATGGGTTTGCGACTTCCGTCGGCGAAGGAAGACGGGTGGAAACAAACGTTAAATTTATTGCAAAAATATTACATTATTTTTACAGAAAAATTTCATGCTTTCAAAATCTTTTGTTAAATTTGCATTAACAAATGTGAAAAACCACATTTGCAGAATGAAGGAACAAAACAAAAAAGAAAGCACGACATGCATGTCAAACCATGGATAGAGGCTCTACGCCTCAGGACTCTCCCCGTGAGCATAGCCGGCGTACTGGCCGGATGCGCCACATCGATGACCTACGGAAGCCTGATATGGCAGCCGGCACTGATCTGCCTTGTGTTCGCGCTGCTGGCACAGATAGTGAGCAACCTCGCAAATGAATACTACGACTACAAGAACGGCATAGACCGGAAAGGGCGGGAAGGATTCCGGCGCGGCGTGACAGAGGGAGACATAAGCGCTTCGGCCATGAAAGCCGTGATGTTTACGATTCTTGCCATAGACTGCGCTCTCGGTTGCCTTCTCATACACTGGGGAGGATACTGGCTGATCTGGGCCGGGGCGGCGATAGCCGTGGCGGCGCTCGCATACAGCGGCGGGCCGTGGCCGCTCTCCCACCACGGAATGGGCGACCTTCTCGTAGTGGTATTCTACGGCATCATACCGGTGGGACTGACCGCCTACCTGCAATGTGAGGACTGGACCGGGGGAACCTTGGCGTCGAGACTTGGCGAGATGTGGAAAATGGCGCTTGCAGCGGGACTCGGAACGGGCCTGCTCGCCAACAACGTACTGATAGTAAACAATATCCGCGACATGGCCGACGACAAGGCCGTAGGGAAGCACACGACAGCCGTGATTTTCGGCATTCCAACCATGAGATGGGTCTACACGCTGTTTGGCATGTCGGGCATCGCACTCATATGGTATGCCTTCCACGAAGCCATGGCATCATGGTGCTGGATAGGATATGCCACGGCAGCACTCTGGTATACGCCTCTTATCGCAGCCGTATTCAAGAAGGAGGGCAAGACCCTCAACACGGTGCTGAAGATCACCTCCATGCTTCTGCTGGCCGTAGTGGTGTGGACCTGGATATGCGTACTTCTCAATCACGGCAATATGTCGGCAGAACACAACCCGAACTGCCAGGTGATGAGGCTTCTTAATTTCATAATGCCTTGATTCAAGTTTCGCTCTACTTGAAGGTTATGAGGTTATGAGGTTAGTTTTTTAGGGACTTTAAGGTCTTTAGGGTCCTTAAGGTCTTTAAGGTCTTTAGGGACTTTAAGGGATTTAAGGGATTTTGGGGACCCGCTCTGGGATCGGGGCGGTATTGGAGGTGGCGCGATATTTTTCTTCAAAATAAAACAGGGATAGAGCCGGAAGGCTTTATCCCTTAATTTTTTGCAGACGGAAGAATCCGGACTCCGGATTACTTGCTTGCGATGTGGTCGGAAACAGTCAGAGAGTAGCGACCTTTAGCGCGGCGGCGAGCGAGAACCTTGCGGCCATCAGCTGTAGCCATTCTTTCACGGAAGCCGTGCTTGTTGATTCTTCTGCGGTTGGAAGGCTGGAATGTTCTTTTCATATCGTAATGTAGTTTTAATTAAATTTCGTAAAAAGATACGCCGCCGCGGAAGCGAGCAGCAGACAATATTCCCTTTCGGAATGCAAAATTAGTTAAAACCTATGACATAGCCAAAAAAAACGGGGAATTTTCACAAAAACAACGATAAAAAATATCTTTTACAGGGTTGGATACCTAAATAATAGGTTTTTTTTTGTAATTTTGTAGTCTCAAAACTATAAAGAAAAAAGCATAACAGATATGATGAACGCTCAAGACATCAAGAACGGCACCTGCATCCGCATGGACGGCCAGCTCTACTTCGTGATCGAATTCCTTCATGTGAAACCCGGCAAGGGCAACACCTTCATGCGCACCAAGCTGAAGAATGTGGTTGACGGCCGCGTTCTGGAACGCCGCTTCAACATCGGCGAGAAACTCGAGGATGTACGTGTGGAACGCCGTCCCTACCAGTACCTCTATCAGGACGGAGCCGACGACATCTTCATGGACAACGAGACCTACGACCAGGTTCCCATCAAGAAAGAACTCGTGACCGGCGCCGACTTCATGAAAGAAGGCGACACAGTGGAAGTGGTTCGCGACGCATCGACCGACACAGTGCTCTTCGCTGAGATGCCTATCAAGACAAAACTTAAGATCACCTACACCGAACCGGGTCTGAAGGGCGACACCGCCACCAACACACTGAAGCCCGCCACAGTGGAGACAGGCGCAGAAATCCGCGTGCCCCTCTTCATCAACGAAGGCGAGATCGTGGAAATCGACACCCGCGACGGCAGTTATGTGGGCCGCGTGAAGGCATAAATTCAAATTTTGCCTTATGGCAAAATTTGAGGTTTATGAGTTTATAAGTTTATACGTTTATACGTTTGTAAGTTTAATTTATGTATTCCGGTCTTTTCTCGATCATAGTGCCTGTCTACAACAGGCCGGACGAAGTCAGGGAACTCATGGAGAGTCTGTCAAGGCAGACCGACCGGGGTTTCGAGATAGTGATTGTGGAAGACGGAAGCACCATAACATGCAAGGCGGAAGCGGAGGCATATGCCCCGCTTGTCGCCTTGCAATATTTTTACAAGGAGAACGAGGGGCGCAGCCCGGCCCGCAACTACGGGATGGACCATGCCCGCGGCGACTACTTCGTATTCGTAGACTCCGACTGCATCCTGCCTCCAGACTACATAGCGAGCCTGCGTGAGGCATTGGGCACACGATGGGCAGACTGCTTCGGCGGCCCCGACGATGCCCACGAGAGTTTCACCGACACGCAGAAAGCGATCAACTTCGCCATGACATCATTCCTGACCACCGGCGGCATACGCGGCGGGAAGGTGCAGATGGAGAAATTCGTGCCGAGAACGTTCAACATGGGATTCTCGCGGGAGGTGTATGAAAAGACAGGGGGATTCAGGGAGATGTTCAGCGAAGACATCGACATGTCGACACGCATACGGCTGGCGGGGTATGTGCCGCAGCTGATACGCGAGGTGAAGGTCTTCCACAAGCGGCGCGGGAGTCTTGCAAAGTTCTGGCGCCAGGTGCACGTATTCGGCATGTCGCGCATCACGCTGCAGCTGCTTTATCCGGGAAGCATGAAACTTGTGCACTGGGCACCGGCAGTTTTCGTAATGGGGGTGACAGCGATGATATTGGGAGCGATATTCCTGACACCGTGGTGTCTGCTGCCGCTCGGCATATATATATCGGCTCTGTGGATCTCGGCCATAGCGTCGACGCGCAGCCTGAAGGTGGGCACCATGGCGCTTGCGGCCTCGATGGTGCAGCTGTTTGGCTACGGCACCGGTTTTCTGCGCGCCTACATATGGAAAATACTTCTTCGCCACGGACGAGACGAGGCGCAGGAAGTGGAAATGCGCAGGGGGAAATGAAGCGGGAGGATTTCGGGCTTGAGAGCCATGAACCGGCTATGGCCACGAAGACGGGACACCTGAAGATAAAGGACCGATCGCTGGAGGAGCGTCCGCGGGAGCGGGCTCTCGCCTACGGCATCGACACGCTGACCACGGCCGAACTTCTCGCCATCATACTGCGTACGGGACAACCAGGAATGCCGATCACAGAACTATGCCGGCAACTGATGAACGACAACAGCAACTCGCTGCTGCAACTGGAACGCAGAAGCCGCGAGGAACTTATGCTCACGAAGGGAATAGGACACGCCAAGGCTCTGGAGATAGAGGCGATGATGGAGATAATGCGGCGGTATCTGAGGGAATCGACCGACAAGGCCTGCGCTGAAGTGAAGCGTATACGCTCCTCGGCCGACATACATGAGCGGATGCGCTACCGCATCGCCAACCTCGACCATGAAGAGATATGGATAATACTGCTCAACCAGCGCAACGAGATAATCAAGGAGGTACGCACGACGAGCGGCAGCGCCGTGGCGTCGGTGTTTGACACTAAGATGGTGATCAAACGGGCGCTGCTTGAGAACGCGACGGGGCTATGCATGGTGCACAACCATCCCTCGGGCAATCTTCAGCCCTCTACGCAGGACGACAATATCACGCGCAAGCTCAGCGAGGCCTGCCGCACGATGGACATCCGTATGCTCGACCATGTGGTGGTCAGCACTGCGGGATACTACTCTTATTCGGATCAGGGGAAAATTTAGGTTAATGCACTATGCTTAATGCATAATGCATAATGCATAATCTGTCTCTTATACACATCTCCGAGCCCACGAGACACTGAGCGATCTC
>USNC01000171.1 GCA_900555915.1 uncultured Porphyromonadaceae bacterium
ATGTGTATAAGAGACAGTTTCTGGCACGGTAAGCTTGACGGCAACCTCGACGGCTCTGTAGAGTTCGATCTCCAGCTTACAGAGGATGCGCTCAATGGTTTCGACTATTCAGGCGGACGTTTCGTATTCGTCACTCTGGATGAAGGCTCCAACTATCTGACAGCCGGCGACACCAAGTATCTCACAAACGCTCCGGGCACAATCACAGCCCAGAACGGAAAGGAATTCACTCTCCAGGGTTATGACATCTCGGTGTCCGACCAGATGGGCTTCGCCCGCGGCGAAGGAGTCTGCGCAGTAGGTGCCATGGAGGCTACCACCCAGCAGCTCGATGAGTACTATGACGGCCGTGAATTCCCTTATGAATCAGGCGAAGGCGACGGCATCGAGGCAGTCGGTGAAGACAACGGCTCCATAAAGGTTAAAGCAGGCATCGTGACCGCTCCCGGTCTTGATGTCACAGTCTACAGCATCTCCGGGTCTGCAGTGGCTTCGGGCAAGGACGCAGTGAATATCGCCGGCCTTTCTTCCGGTGTCTATGTGGTTAAAGCCGGAAAATCCTCTCTCAAAGTGGTGAAATAATATCGTTGACGGGAAAGTGGCCTAACCATTTTTGATTTGGCCACTTCCCCTGATAAAATTAACAATTACAAACTATCCTGTAAGATATCATGAGATCTATCAGACTTTCAATAATCAGCAGGGCATTTTCGACATTATTGCTTACAGTCGTGTTTGGGTGTGCGGTAGCATATGCCCAGACGATTCCCGTCGCCGGAACAATTCTCGGACCTGATGGAGAACCGGTCATAGGCGCCTCGGTGCTTGTGGCAGGAAGCAACAAGGGTGCCACGACCGATCTTGACGGTAAGTTCACAATCGAAGCAAAAATCGGTCAGATACTTCAGATCCGATATATCGGATGCAAACCTCAGAATATAAAAATCAAAAACGACCAGCCTCTGAATATTGAACTCGAAGATGAGGCTCAGAATCTGAATGAGGTGGTAGTGACAGCTCTCGGCATCACCCGCGACGCTAAATCACTTTCATATGCACGCCAGGGTATTGACACCGAAAGCCTTACAGAGGCCCGAGGCGCCAACCTTCTGGATATGCTCAACGGTAAGGCCGCAGGCATGCAGATCATGTCGGGCGGCAGCCCCGGATCCTCTACCAGAGTCCAGATCCGAGGCATGAGTTCAATCACGGGCAACAACCAGCCTCTTTACGTGATAGATGGTGTGCCTGTGCTCAACAACGACGGAGAAGATGGCGATTTCGATTATGGCAATGCCATCAACGGTATCAACCCCGATGAGATTGAGAATCTCGAAATCCTGAAGGGTGCCAACGCTTCTGCCCTTTACGGTTCGGACGCGGCCAACGGCGTTATCCTTATCACGACAAAAAAGGCAGCGAAAAGCAACAAGGGGCTCGGAGTGACGTATAATTTCAATATGATGTTCGGGCGTCAGACCCAGTATCCTGAATATCAGAACGTATATGGCGCGGGATGGGTGGATCGCTTCGGTCGCCGCGACCAGGGAGCCAACTTCTATAACAATACCGGACAGGTCAACGGTTATGATCCGTCGCTCCCATATTATATATGGAACCCGAGCGAAGCCGGGCAGAACCAGCGTTCGTGGGGACTTCCGATGCTCGGATTCGACATTGTGGGAAGAAATGGAGAGGTAAAGGCATACTCGCCCCAGCGCGAGACAATAGGAGATATGTATGAGACATCGACGATGATCACCAACAATGTGTCGGTGGAACGCAGGTTCGAACAGGGCACATTCCGTTTCTCATACAATAACATGCACAGCGATGACATTCTTGCGAATGTCAACAGAATAAACCGACATACATTCAATCTGCGCGGTACTGCCCAGCTCGCCAAGTGGGTGGATATCGATGCGAACGCTCGTTATCAGTACGAGACTGTCGACAACCGCAACAACCGCGGCACGTCGGAACGCAATCCGATCAATGCGATCGCCGAACTTCCCAGAGACGCATCTCTGGCAGAGTTGTCGCCGTGGAAGAAGCCGGATGGCACTGCATTCGTATTCAAGGATTTCGTCAACCCATTGTGGATCCTCAACGAGACGAGCAATGCCGACACAAAGAATTGGTTTCTCGGTAATGTGACCTTGAATTTCAAGATCACTTCATATCTGAAATTGCGCGGACGTGTGGCTACGGATGTCCAGAATTCTGAAGGATGGAATTTTATCAACATGTATGCGCCATTCGATACAGACGGTGAGTATTCCTATTGGAAACGCAACTGGACCAACAACAACTATGATGTGCTTGCAAGTTTCAACAAAAGTTTCTTTGACAGCCATTTCGATATCAATGCAAATGTCGGAGCTTCTTATCAGGAGATCAAAGGCTCTAAAATCAAGTCGCTCGTGACCCAACTTCAGTTCCAGGACATCAAGTCGCTTTCCAACAACGCAGGTGTGATGTCGTCAGTGCAGGAAAATGAATGGAAAAAGAAAGAGGCTGTATATGCAAACGCCTCCCTTGGCTGGGACAATTGGGCGTTTCTTGATCTTACGGCGCGCAATGAGTGGTCTTCCACGCTTCCAAAAGACAATAACAGTTATTTTTACTGGTCGGCAGGTACCGGCATAATCCTAAGTAAGCTTCTGAAGCTCGACAGCCATTCATTTCCGTTTGTCAAGATCCGCGGCTCTTTCGCTCAGGTGGGCAACGATACAGGATATGACCGCCTCGTGACGGGATACACAAAAAATGACCAAAACTTCATTTTTAACGGCATACCGTACTATACACGCGAGGAACTGCTGAAGACAATGGGACTTAAGCCGGAACGTACGAGTTCATGGGAAATCGGAGCCGAACTGAAATTCCTTGACAACAGAATATCGCTCGACGCCACATACTATGATAAAATGACTCGCGACCAGATCATCGAGGCCGACGTTCCGTTCGGAAGCGGCTATCGCAGGGAGATGATGAATGCCGGCAAGATGCAGAACCGCGGCGTGGAACTGAATCTCACGGCGGTGCCCGTGCAGACACGCAATTTCTCGTGGACCACATCGATCAATTGGGCAAAGAATGAAAACAAGGTGATCAAGATAGCCGACGGCGTGGATAAATTCAGGGTCGATGAGTTTGCCGGAATCATGTATATCTATGCAGAGGAAGGCAAGCCTTACGGACAGATCTATGGCAATGTGTTCAAGCGCGATGACGAAGGTCGCGTCCTGGTCACCCGCGAAGGAAAACCCCTCTACGAGACTGAGAAATTCATAGCCAACGCACAGCCTGACTGGTTTGGCGGATGGTCGAATACATTCCGATTCTTCGATTTTGATCTCGGTTTCTCAATCGATTTCCAGAAGGGCGGCAATATATGGAGCTACACTTCTTATCAAGGCGCGCGCAACGGACAGACAGTCATGACCCTTGACGGCCGTCTGGAGGCATTGCAGTCTTGGATGTTCCTTGGAGAAAGCGACAATGAACGTCGCGGTTTTCTCGAGGCCCAGTGGACCAACAACCCGGCAGCATCGGTGATCTATGATTCCCGTTATGCAGACTACGAGCGCCAGAAAGGTATCCGCATCGATGGCTGCGTATATGATGAGTCGGCCGGTGACCTTGCAGGCCAGCCCGCATTTGTCTGGACAAGCCCGACTACATTCTGGCAGGATTGCTGCGCATACAATATGCCCTATTACGTGTATGACACATCATACATCAAGCTTCGCGAGATCACATTGGGCTACAATGTGCCGGAGAGATGGATCAAGAAGACCAGATTCTTCCGTAATGCCAAGATCTCATTCGTAGCACGCAACGTATGCACTTTCTATCAGAACACACCCAAAGGTATGGATCCGCAGGCTTCACAGGCTTCGGGCAATAAGATCGGCTTCGAGAGAGGTTTCTCTTTCCCGATGTCCACCTATGGTTTCGATATCAAACTTTCATTCTAAAACTCAATCATCATGAAGATAAAACACATTTTGCCTATCAGTATGCTCTGTCTTCTTGGAGCAGGCGGATGTACGGATAGCTTCGAGAAGGTAAACACCAATCCGAACAAGGTGTATGATGTGGAACTCGAGCATGTCTTTGCCGGAACGGTGAAGCGGACTATGGATATAGTGGCAGAGCTCAACTACAGATATTATCTCAACGCATCGCGGTATTGCTATGTCAGATTCCTGTCGCTTCCGGTAGAAGAACTTGATGAGCGCCAGATGCGGACTTTCTACGTCAATGTGCTGACCGACCTGACGCTGCTTGAACGCCGCTATGAGAAAAACCGCGACATTTATGCCAATCGCCTCGCAATCTTGAAGACCTGTCTCTTATACACATCTCCGAGCCCACGAGACACT
>USNC01000172.1 GCA_900555915.1 uncultured Porphyromonadaceae bacterium
TCGGAGATGTGTATAAGAGACAGAACGGCACGCGAATACTACGGAGTGGACCGCGGCTGGTGTCTGGGACATAATTCCGACATCTGGGCCATAACCAACCCTGTAGGAATGCACAGCGGAGACCCCCAATGGGCCAACTGGAACATGGGAGGTGCCTGGATAGCATCGCACATTTGGGAGCACTATCTCTTCACCCGCGATCTCGACTTCCTTAAGGAATACTACCCCACTCTGAAAGGAGCGGCGGAGTTCTGTCTCGGCTGGCTCATCAAGGACAAGGAGGGAAATTATATCACATCGCCCGGCACATCGCCCGAAAACAGTTTCATCTCGCCGCAAGGGAAAAAAGCGTCGACAAGCGCCGGAGGCTTTGCCGACATCGCCATGATACGCCAATGCCTTGAAGACACAAGGGATGCAGCCATCACTCTTGACACAGACGCCGGCCTCGTGGCCGAGATTGATGAGAAACTCCGCAATCTGGCCCCTTACAAGATTGGAGCAAGAGGCCAGCTGCAGGAATGGAAAGAGGATTTTGAGGAAATAGACCCGCACCACAGGCACCAGTCGCATCTCTACGGTCTTTACCCGGGTCATCACCTCTCGGTGGAGAAAACTCCTGAACTGGCGAAGGCTGTGGCCAAAAGCCTTGAGATAAAGGGCGACAACACCACCGGCTGGAGCACCGGCTGGAGAGTAAACCTCCTCGCACGCCTTGCCGACGCGGAGAATTCATACGCGATGTATCGCCGACTGCTCAAATATATCAGCCCCGACAGATATGAAGGACCCGACAAGCGCAAGGGCGGAGGCACCTACCCCAATCTGCTCGACGCCCACTCCCCTTTCCAGATCGACGGCAATTTCGGAGGCACGGCAGGAGTGGCGGAAATGCTCATACAGTCCACCCCCGAGAGCATAACTCTTCTGCCTGCTCTTCCTGAAGCATGGAAAACCGGAAGTTTCAAAGGTCTGCGCACCCGCTCCGGAGTGGAGGTGGATGCCGAATGGAAAGACGGCAAAGTTACTTCCGTAACGTTGCGCTCCGGACGCAATGCGTCGCCCTCGCTCAAAGTCAACGGCCAGACCATCCGCACCGCGCTGACTCCTGGCACTCCGGCTACTCTCAGTCTCTGACTCCGACTTTCCCCGCCACAGCATCACAGCCCCGTCGCGCCCCCACACGCCCGACGGGGCTTTACGAATGCCGCCGACCGGCAGCGGCGCGATCTCCAAGCGCGACATCCACGACTGGCCCCGATGCGCGCCACGGGAGCCATCGCGCATTAAACCATAGTCTTGACTGACGTGTTTTAACATATATCATCAACCCCGGCAACCCCTTTCTGCGGGTTGCCCCAAAACACTGAAAGACTATGAAAACACTTCGAATCGCATTCGCCGGAGCAATGCTCTGCCTGCTGATGGGAAGTTGCGTATCCAACAAAAAATACGCGCTCCTGCAGGATGAATACACCCAGACAAAGGAAAGCCTGATAAACTGCAATGCCGAGACGCGCAACCTGCAGTCGCAGCTCGACGCCGCCAACAAATCGAACGAGGGGCTGAAGGCCGGCATGGCGTCGCTCAAGTCCACTCTCGACCAGAGCCTCAACGCCAACATGCAGGGCAACGTCAACATCTCGAAACTCGTGGATGAGGTGAACGCCTCCAACAAGTATATCAAGCAGTTGGTGGAGGCAAAGTCGAAATCCGACTCGCTCAGCATGGCGCTCACCAACAAGCTCACCCGCTCGCTCAACACCGACGAACTGAAAGACGTGGACGTGAAGGTACTCAAGGGAGTGGTCTACATCTCGCTTGCCGACAACATGCTCTTCAAGACCGGCAGCTACGAGATAAGCCCGCGCGCCATGGAGACGCTGAGCAAGATAGCCAAGATCATCAAAGACTACAGCGACTACGACGTGCTTGTGGAGGGCAACACCGACAATGTGCCTATCTCGCGTACCAACATCCGCGACAACTGGGATCTCTCGGCGCTGCGCGCTTCGAGCGTGGTGAGATGTCTGCAGGATGATTTCGGCATCAACCCCTCGCGCATGACTGCCGGCGGACGCGGCGAATACAATCCCGTGGCCGACAACACTTCCGACTCCGGCCGCCAGCGCAACCGCCGCACCGAGATCATCATCACTCCGAAACTTGACCAGTTTCTTGACCTTATCGACGACGCACCAGACACTACCGACGCTTCGGGCGCCACACGCGCCTCAGGCGCTGCACGCACGATGTGAACGAAATGAACGATGCGGCTAACTACGAAAAAAGGTCCGGCCTATGGAGGTCGGACCTTTTCTTTGGGTATATCGCAGATTCAGTGCTTACCGCTGGCGGCTGATCTTACTTCGATGCGGGTTCCCATTTGCAGCGTACGGGCGATACGATCGCGCCTTCCGCCTTGAGTTCCTTCATAGCCTTGTCTACATCTTTGCGGTCGAGACCGCTGAGTTCTGCTATCTTGCCGGCATTCACCGGCTCGCCGGCAACCTTCATCGCTGCCAATACTTGTTCTTTAGCTTCCATTTCTATCTTTCTTTTTAATTCAAATTTTAATCTGTTTTTTTAATTCAAACTAATTATACAACAATTGCGCCCCCGAATCAGTTGCCCCTCACCCTGACAAATAATTGAAAAGTGTATCCCAGGCAGGGCCGCAAATTATTCTTCGTTTTTTATTGGATTATCAATAAAATTTATTAACTTTGCATTTCATGAAACCCAACCGACCCGGGGCGTCGTGCCCGACATATTGCCCGGGTCCGAAACTAACCATATCTGAAACAATATGAAAAGATTCGCATTCAAAATGTTTCTCAAACCCGGCTTCGAGGCCGAGTATGAAAAACGCCACGCCCAGCTTTGGCCCGAACTTAAACGACAGATCACTGAATCGGGAGTACGCAACTACTCTATCTACTGGGACAAGGACACCAATATACTTTTCGGATACCAGGAAGTGATCGGCGACAGCAATTCGCAGGATGCCGAGGCCGCAGATGAGATCACCCGCAAATGGTGGGACTTCATGGCCGACATAATGGAGGTGAACCCCGACAACTCTCCCGTCACCGTACCTATCAAGGAAGTGTTCCACCTCGACTGACACCTTCACATCATGGAAAAGACATATCATCTCGCGATAGATCTCGGCGCCACTTCAGGACGCACCATCCTCGCATCGTTTGACGGCAATAAGGTCGACATGCAGGAAATAGCCCGCTACAACTACCCCATGCTCCCCATCGGGGCGCACCAGTACTGGAATCTTCCGCTCATCTACCAGCACATCATCGAGTCGATGAAGAAATGTGCCGGACTTATGGCAGAAATGCCCGGCGCTCCTCGACTCAAGACAATCGGCATCGACACATGGGGCTGCGATGTGGCTTATTTCTATAAAGACGGCAGCCTCGCCGGCCTGCCATACTGCTACCGCGATCCGCATACGGTAGGTGCTGTAGACCGCTTCTGCTCGGAACTAATGCCCAAAGAGGAGGTATATGCAAAGACCGGCATCCAGTTCATGGATTTCAACACGCTCTTCCAACTCGACACCATCCGCCGCAACAATCCGGAAGTGCTCGAGGCCGCCGACAAAATTCTCTTCATCCCCGACGCTCTCTCCTACATGCTCACCGGAAATGCCATCTGCGAACGCACCGTGGCCTCAACCTCACAGATACTTAACCCCAACACCGGGGATCTCGACGAGGTGCTCCTCGACAAGATCGGTCTGCCGCGCGATAAGTTTGGCGCGATGACCGAACCGGGCACCACGATCGGAACCCTGATTCCCCGTCTGGCCGAATGGACAGGTCTCGGAGAGGTACCTGTGGTGGCAGTGGCCGGACATGACACGGCTTCGGCCGTGGCTGCTGTGCCGACACCCGATGAGAACTTCGCATACCTGAGCTGCGGCACCTGGTCGCTGCTCGGAATAGAGAACGAGGGTCCGATAATCTCTGACAAGAGCCTGGAATACAACTTCACCAACGAAGGCGGTGTGGACAACACTATCCGGGTGCTCAAGAACATATGCGGCCTCTGGCTCTTCGAACGCTGCCGCGAGGAATTCAAGGATGCCCCGAAAGAGGTCGGCGCACTCGCCGCGCTATGCCTTGAGAGCGACTGCGAATCCATCATAAATCCCGACGACCCTTCTTTCGCAAACCCCGAGAGCATGACCAAGACCATCGACGAGTATTGCATCAAGTCGGGGCAGCCTAAACCGGAGAAACCGGCCGACTACATACGTGTGGTCTACAGAAGCCTCGCCAACCGATACGGAGAAATCCTGTCTCTTATACACATCTGACGCTGCCGACGATCTTACGCGTGTAGAT
>USNC01000173.1 GCA_900555915.1 uncultured Porphyromonadaceae bacterium
AGCTGGAGCAGGTCGGCGCGCTGCTGCTCCGTGATGTCGTCGGCATCCACCACCAGCTGGCGGAATTCCTCCCAGTTTTCCGGCACCGAGCTGTAGCGGCTCACGCCGGCGGGGAGGTTGTGGCGGTCGGCGATGTATTCGGAGAGGGCGCGCGAGCGGCCTGTGGCGAGCATATCGTTGTGGATATATGGAGATTCGGGGGAGGCGTAGCCGCAGATGCTGACCTCGGCTATCTCCACGTTCGGGTCGGAGAGAGCGTACTGCAGCGAGTCGCCGATCACCTTGAGTTCGGCGCGGTTGTCGATGCGCTGGCCGTTGCGGCATACGTATGGCTCGGGGTGCAGTTCGGTGCGGTCCACCTCAAACTGTATGCGGGCCTTGCCGTCGTGGACAGCCACGGGGAGTTCGGTGACCTGCGGCGTGATGTAGGCCACCACCATGTCGGAGGCGGGATTGAGGTTGAGCGGCATGCCCGGCAACTCCCCTTTCGCTTCCGGTGCGCCGCAGCCGCATTCGTCGAGCGGAAACGACACCTCCGCCGTGCGGCCCAGCATCCACTTCTCGAAGGGGACCTTGGCCATATAAGGCACCGACTGTGGGCGGCCGTTGTGGCGGCGCACCTCCTCCGCCACCACGGGATGGTTGGCGTCGGTGGTCTTCAACGTTCCGCGCTCGATGGCGTAGTGCATGTTGCGCCCGCTGAGGAGCACGGCGGGGAGCGCCGCGCTGTTGCCTTCGGCGTCGGCGAGCACGGGAGTGACATATATCTGGTGGTTTGCGTCGAGATGCAGGCTGTCGAGCACGAAGTCGGCGCTGACGAGCAGGAGGTCGCCGTTGTGGGTCACCTTGCATGAAGCGGCTGAGATACGTCCGGAGAAGTCGTCGGCCATTGTAGTCTGCGGCACTGCGATGGCGGCTGCCAGCAGCGAAAAGGCGATGATGCGTTTCATTTCCATCTTTCTTTTCTTTAGAATATATAAAGCAGGGAAAGGCCGAGTTTAGTCAATCCGAGATAGTTGGAGTTGCCTTTGCTGATGCGCGATCCGCATTCGGCGCAGGGATACTGGCGATACCAGACATGGTTGTAGCCGATGCCGGCCTCCGCCTCGATGTTGAAATGGCGGGAGATGATCCACTGGTAGCCACATGTGGCGCCGGCGCCTGCGTACGCGCCCTCCACGCGGTAGTCCTTGGCCATGGTCCGCAGGTTTTCGCCACCCACGAACGCTCCGGGAAGGGGGATGTTGACGCGCGCGGCGTTGAACTGTCCGCCCATGGCGTGCGCGCCTATGAAGAGACCGTTGAAGGCGGTGCAGAGCCACCAGCGGTATTCCGGCTGCACCACCCAGTGCTTGAGTTTGCGGCCGTCGTTGAAGGTCCAGGGGTTATAGCCGTAAACGAGGTTTACGGTCTGTCTGCTTGAGGTTGCTATTTCCAATCCGAGATTCGGAGTCGTCGTGGCATCGTAGAGTAAGTTAGTCTTGACTGCCACCTGAGAGACTGCGGACAGATGCGAAAAAATAACAAGCAGCATAGTGATCAGGGCTGCTGAGGTGAGTTTCATCGGCTTTTTATTTGTATCTCCTGCTGAAGGGAGGAACCTGCATCAAGGGAGTAGGCGATGCAGATTCTATTCATCTTGGTTAACTGGCTGCAAATATAATATATTTTTTATTTCTATAGAAATAAATTAACATTTTACCCCCCCCCCGATTAACATTTTTTAACACAACTCCACTTAAAAGACCCTAAGGACTTTAAAGCCATCAATCAAAATCCTCTCTTGTCTTTTCGCATTGAGGACATGCGTTCGGAAAAACCGCCTTTCTCAAGGAAGTCTTTTTCCAGACGCTCCAGTTGCCTGAACAGTAGATAGTCAGCCTGCTTTATCAGTATTATGGCCATATTTGCTATTGTGGCGGCAGGGCGTGTCGCCGCCAGAGCCATGAAATATCGGGCGTATGGTGGATCTGAAAGGATGGAGCATCGCGCGGATCCAGCTACAGCCTTCGGCTGTGCCGGGGACGGCGCTGATGGGCGCGGATTTTTTCTTTATGCATAATGCAATGCTTCGGTTGTTTCGCTGATGATTTTGCCTGCGGCAAAATTCGGCTGATAGATCGCGGATGTTCAACAGGATGGAGTAAGAATGGGCTGCGTACAGTAACGTATGGTTCCGCGGGCTATCGGCTGGATTTTGCCGTTAGGCAAAATCATTTGCGGCAATGGAGGTTGATTGCTTATATCGTATATATTAGAGGATTACAAAAACGAAAATCCGCGTCCATCAGCGCCGTCCCGGACGCGAAGCGTCATCCGGATCCGCGCGATGCTCCATCCTTTTAGATCCACCCTACGCGCGAAGGGTTTAGGGTGAAGAAGTGCTTCTGTAGGGTACGCTCGGAGAGCGGGGCGGCAACGGGCGGTGCTTTGGGCATTGGATCCTTTGGATTGGCTGTGGCGCGGATCCGGATGGCTTAGGTGACTCGGGGTCTGAACGTAAGAGGGAGGGCGGCCGTGGCCGTCCTCCCTCCGGGATATTGATTTGATGAATTGTATATTTTCCTCGTTTATTCTATCACCACTTTCTCGGCGCGTGAGCCCTGCTTGCGGATGAAGACGCCACCTGCGGGATTGTCGACTTTCACACCGCTGATGCTGTAGTATTCCACCGGAGCGTCGGCATCGTCGCCGAAGATTCCCTCTACGGCAGTGAGCGTGCCCTGGTTGCCGGTCTCCACATAGTCGGTGATGTCCTGCTTGGCGCTGTTGAGCGGTTTGCCGCTCTTGTCGAGCACGAACGCGATGACGCGGAGCTTGTTCTTGTCAGGAATCAGACCTTCCTTCACTTCATTGAGATCCCACGACATGCTGTGGCTGAACTTCTCCTCTGCCGCGAGCGATGTCGGGAGGCTGTTGGCAACGCCCTTGTAGCCTTCGATTGAAACCACCACGTCGTTGAAGACGAGACCCTTCACAGAGCCGGTTCCGTATTCGCCGCCCTTGCAGAACTGGTTGAGTTCGGGTATGAACTGCGGTGACTGCGATGCGTAGTTGTTGCTCTGGCTCCACTTCTCGTTGCTCAGACCGTCGCATACGAGCAGATAACCGATCTTGTAGTTCTGAGCGTCATAACCCTCGATATTCAGACCGTCTACTGTAGCGGTCAGGATATTGTCGTAGTCCCATGTGTGCGACACCTTGATGGCCCAGGGAGACACTTTGCTGTTCATAGCCTCGATATCGCCGATGATCGGAAGAGCCATATTGTATTTCTCGGTTCCGTAGTAAGGATCCACCACGGTCTTTCTATTGAGCGAGGCGGAGGGGAATCCGTCGATGCTTGCGGGATAACTGCCGGTGATTGTCATCTCGTCGCCGTTGTGGTATGCGGCCACCACGAAATCGGGATAGTTCTTGGCGATGTGCTCAAGGGCTGCGAAGCCGCGTGTGCACCATCCGCACCATGTTCCGGTGTATTCCTCGATGAGTGTCTGCTGGATGGGTGCGATCTCGAACACTGACACCTCGGTGGAGCCTGCCGCTGCCGCCGAACCGTTGGCAACGCCGTTGACTTTAGCCACCTTGAACTCGACGGTCTCGCTCATCTTTACAGACTGCGCGGGAATTTCCACCTGGGCGGTGAAATTGCGGAGAATGCCTGCGGGCACGGGGTTTTCAAACGCACAGTGCTGTGAGTAGGGAGTGCCGCCGACGCTGAACTCAACATCCACAGACTCCACAGGAGCGGACGCCGTAGAACTCAGCGACATGGTGACAGTCTTGCTGTCGCCAAACGACATGTAGACATTCTCAGGCATACCGGTCACAGAAACGTTTGTAGCCGGGAGGTTGTCGGCCTCGAGAGTCACGTTAACCGCGCTTGCGTAGCCGCTTTTGGCTGCCTCGTCGGTCCAAGTCTTTATGCTCTTCGACATGTGAACGAAGAAGGAGTTGGGCTGGCCGCCGAGGCTGATGCCTACGGGATACTTGGTGCCGCCGTCGATACCCTTAATCTCGAAACTATAGCCTACATAGACACCTTCCGCCGGGATGACATATGCTTCGGGAAGAGTGTAGACGATTGCGCCTGTCTTGTCGCCGTTGTCCACAACCTCGGCCTCATAGGTAGCGATGTCGGGAGCGTTTTTCTTGTTCTCGAGCTTGAGTTCCGACGAGAGCCATACGGTAGGGTCGGCATAGTTGCCCACGCCGCGGTTGGCATTGATCGGAGCATTGACGGATGTGAGTTTCATTCCGCCGAAGGTCTCGCCGGGAAGGAAGATGGCGATGTCGTAGATTTCCTTTTTCTGAGAGCCATAGTAGGAGTCC
>USNC01000174.1 GCA_900555915.1 uncultured Porphyromonadaceae bacterium
GAGATCGCTCAGTGTCTCGTGGGCTCGGAGATGTGTATAAGAGACAGATGCTATAGATAATTCAGGATTGTCCAATTCTATAAAATCTCAAATAGCTGCATCCACTCAGTTTATTATCAACAGTTCATTATGTTGGCTACAATAAAATTTATATTGAACTGTCTGTATTGGATAGTTCTTGTGGCTTTCGTTGAAATCTTCGGGGTATTGCTTTTGCCGACATCGCGGTGGGGAGGAATTCTGACGATGGCATTCGGTTTGTTGTTCCTAACGGGTCTCATAGTGGAGAGATTCGTATACAAATCAAAATACTCGTTCACCGGGAAACCCTTCGGCGGACCAGTGGTAGACGTTGCTTTGCTTGCGATATGCGGTATTTCCATCATGCAGATAAATGACTGTGGATGGATAGCGCTATTCAGTGTGGGGTGTGTTATGCTGGTTTTGGATCTTTTGTTATGGTTTCTTTCTAAATTCTCTGAAAATAAGAAGTAAAAAAGCGGGCGTATCATAAACGCAATTTTTATGATACGCCCGCTTTTTTTGTTGCTGTCTTATTTCTTGAGTAGCTGTCGTCCTTTCTCTATCGCCTGCTCGTTGAGCGGGATGAGTTTGTGGTGGCGCTCCGGAAGGGACTTCTTCAGACCCTTGACGACGTTTTCCATCGGAATCTTGTATTCCATAGCCTCGAGAAGGGCACCCATGATGATCATGTTGTATGATTTCGTGTTGCCGAGTTCGAGAGCCGCGTCCATCGCGTCTACCGGATATATGCTTATATCGGTGCGGGTGGGATGTTTGTGGATTCCGTTGGTGTCGTAGATGAGTATTCCGCCCTCCTTCACTCTCGGGCCGAACTTGTCGAGGCTCTGCTGGTTGAGGGCCACCACGATATCGTATGTGTCGAGCACGGGCGACGAGATGCGTTCGTCGCTGAGGATTACGGTCACGTTGGCTGTGCCGCCGCGCTGCTCCGGGCCGTAGGAAGGCATCCATGTCACTTCCTTGTCGTCCATAAGTCCGGAATAGGCGAGTATCTTGCCCATCGAGAGCACGCCCTGGCCTCCGAAGCCGGCCGCTATTATTTCAGTCTTCATATTCTGGTTTTATTTAAGCTCCGCCTAAATAAAGGTTTAATGTTTAAGGGTTAAGTGTTAAGGGTTAAGTGTTAAGGGTTTAGTTTGCCGTATATAACTAAAGACACATACTAAAAAACTAACCTTATAACCTATAACCTATAACCTATAGCCTATAGCCTATAGCCTATAGCCTATAATCTATAACCTAATAACCTTCAAATTCCGCGAAGCGAAATTTGAATTATTTAAGATCGCCGAGAGGATATTTCTCAAACATGTGTTCCACCATCCATTCGTTGGCTTTCTCGGGGCTCATCTTCCAGCCGGAGTTGCAGGTAGACACCACTTCCACCACGCTCGTGCCCTTCTTGTCGATGGCGTTCTGGAAAGCCTTCTTCAGGGCAGCCTTTGTCTTGCGCACAGCGGCGGGTGTGTGCACGCTCTGGCGCGTCACGTAGCATGTGCCGTCGAGTTCCTTCAGCAGATTGGTGATCTCAAGCGGATGGCCGTTCAGATCTACGCGGCGTCCGTAGGGCGAAGTGGCGGTCTTCTGGCCGATGAGGGTGGTGGGAGCCATCTGGCCGCCGGTCATGCCGTAGATGGCGTTGTTGACGAAGATCATCACTATGTTCTCTCCGCGGTTGGCGGCGTGGATGGTCTCAGCGGTGCCGATCGCCGACATGTCGCCGTCGCCCTGATAGGTGAATACCACATTCTCGGGCCAGAGGCGGTTGGCGGCGGTGGCGATGGCCGGAGCGCGTCCGTGGGCGGCCTCGATCCAGTCGCAGTCTATATAGTTGTAGGCAAACACGGCGCAGCCCACGGGCGAGACACCTATGGTGCGCTCGGTGAGTCCCATCTCGGCTATCACCTCCGCCACAAGTTTATGAATCACGCCGTGGCTGCATCCGGGGCAATAGTGCATGTGCACATTCTGGTCGAGAAGCTCGGGGGCCGAGTAGACCTTGTTTTCCGGTCTGATAATATCGTTGATATCCATTTCTTTGCAGTTTTTAAGCGTTGATTATCTTTTCTTTGAGTGCCGTTACAATCTCAGAGGGGCTCGGTATGATACCGCCCATTCTTCCGAAATGCTTCACCGGAAGCGAATCGTGCACGGCGAGCCGCACATCCTCTATCATCTGTCCGGCGTTGAGTTCCACCACGAGGATTCCCTTCTTCCCCTCGGCTGCCTTGCGGATTGCCTCCGACGGGAACGGCCAGAGGGTGATGGGGCGGATTATGCCCACCTTGATGCCTTCTTCGGCGGCGAGTTCCTTGGCCTTGGTCGATATGCGGGCCACCGAACCGAACGAGATGATCAGATAGTCGGCGTCGGCGGTGTCTATTTCCTCCCAGCGGGTCTCGTTGGCCTCTATCTCGCGGTATTTTGCCTGCAGTTTGTCGTTGATCACCTCCATACGCGAGGATTCAAGTTCGAGCGAGGTCACCACGTTTCTCTTGCGCAGACCTTTTCTTCCGTTGGCGGCCCAGGGACACTGCTCGCGGATCTCCTCTTCAGTGCGGCGCGGACGCTGCTCCGGAAGCACCACTTTCTCCATCATCTGGCCCACGATGCCGTCGGCGAGTATCATGGAGGGAGTGCAGTATTTGAAGGCGAGATCAAAACCGAGACCCACGAAATCGGCCATCTCCTGCACTGTGGAGGGGGCGAGCACTATGAGGCGGTAGTCGCCGTGGCCGCCTCCCTTGGTGGCCTGGAAATAGTCGGCCTGCGAGGGCTGGATGGTGCCGAGGCCGGGGCCGCCGCGCATCACGTTGAGGATAAGCGCCGGCAGCGACGAGGCCGCTATGTAGGAGATGCCCTCCTGCTTGAGGCTTACGCCGGGCGACGACGACGAGGTCATCACGGCCTTGCCGGTGGCGGCGCCGCCATACACCATGTTGATGGCGGCTACTTCCGATTCTGCCTGAAGCACCACCATTCCTGTGGTGTCCCAGGGCATGAGGGCTTCAAGTGTCTCGAGCACTTCTGACTGAGGGGTGATGGGATAGCCGAAATAGCCGTCGCAGCCGTAGCGGATGGCGGCGTGGGCTATCGCCTCGTTGCCCTTCATGAGTCTTATCTCTTCCATATGTTGTCAAGTTTGTTTATTATCAAATATCAAGTTTCACACGGTAGACCTCGATGCAGGCGTCGGGGCAGACAAGTGCGCAGCTCGAGCAGCCGATGCAGTTTTCGGGATGCACCATGTAGGCATAGTGAAATCCGCGGTCGTTTACTTCGTAGGGTTGAAGCGACAGGGTGTCGGTCGGACATGCCACCACGCAAAGATTGCAACCCTTGCATCTTTCCTTGTTGACGGTGACGGCTCCTTGTATTTTTGCCATAGTTTTATAGATATTAGCGTTTATTAGGCGTTTATTTGAATTGCATTTTGTATGCGGGGTTTCCAATCACAAAGATAAGTAAAAATTACCTAAATATCATTGAAACCAATCATTAAAAAACCACCTGATTAACATTTATTAATAATCAGCGCACAACTCGGTTTTTGTGCATATTCGCCGTATGGCGGTGATAGTCTAACGGTTATTTCTTTTTGAGTACGAGAAGTGCGTCGGTGAATGCGGCGCGCGCGTCGGTGAGTTTCAGAATCTCCGGCCATGCGGCGGTTCCCAGCAGCGGATGGTTGATGCGGAATCTCGAGGCCACAGTCACGCTGCGGCCGTCGGCTCCCTTCTTGGCCGATGTCACGAATATGCCCACCGGGGTCTGGATATTGTTGGCGAGCGCCTGCAGCGCGTCGTCGTCCACATCGTAGCCTTCGGGCAGATTCACCACGAGGTTGTAGTTGTCTTGCGAGGCCGCCATGAAAGTGATGTCGGAGGTGCGTGTGCGTTCCGAAGCCTCCGCCTTCGGCTGCCGGCCGGCGAAGTTGCCTATCTTCACCAGCAGTTCGTCGCCTGCGCGGGTGTAGGCTTCCGGGGCCTTGCTGGCGAAGGTGAGTCTGAACTCCCTGCTGTCGGGGGTGATTCCTCTCGACAGGATATTGAAGTCGGACAGTTTGCAATTCTCTCCTGTGTATATGTCTTCATAGATCTCGCCCACAGCGGCTTCTATCTCCCCGGTACGCTTTTCGGTGTCGGCATTCTTTGGCTTGTAGCGTTTCTGGGGGGCGATGCCGAGATAGTCTTCCTGGGCGGCTATCCATTCATGGAAGTTGGTGAGCTGTCTCTTATACACATCTCCGAGCCCACGAGACACTGAGCGATCTCGTA
>USNC01000175.1 GCA_900555915.1 uncultured Porphyromonadaceae bacterium
CGTAAGATCGTCGGCAGCGTCAGATGTGTATAAGAGACAGCATCGGGGCAGCGTATGCCTCCGGAGTGTCCGCATTGTCGAGTCCGCGGAAGCGGACTGCGCTGTATTCCTCTTCTGAGAGGCTGAAAACCACGGCCCTGTAACGGCCCGGAGCGAGGCGCGCCGGCGCACATGCCGTGTTGTTGTCTGTAATCCTTGTCCTTTCCCCTGTCAGTTCGTGATGGAATATCACCGTCATGCCCGAAGGCGCGTTGTTCCCGCATCCGCTCCAGTCCGCCTCTATCGTCACGTTCTGCCGTTCGGAAACCGGCTCGTCGGAACCTGAGCACGACGTGAGCGGCAGAAGCGTCATACACAATGCCGCAGGCATGGCCCGCAGCGCGCGGCTGCGGAGCCATGTCCTGTCGTAGCATCGTATATCGGTGTTTACCATTGTTTTAAAGCATCGGAGTGGGTGCGTCGTCTTCGTTGCTCTGCCAGTCAGATACAGTCACGCTGAATTTGATGGGGTCGTCGAGCACAGGGTCGCCGGGCTTCTTGTCGTCCGGACGCGGCGGAACATCATCCGGAAGTCCGTCGGGAAGTTCTTCCGGCGGATACTGGCCACCGCCGCTGTCCTTACCGCAGAATTCAAGGGTGTAGACATACTTCTTGCCAGGCTCCCAGTTTCCTTCGATGGGCACACATGAATATCCGTAGGCTTTCTCGTCATATATGAGATCACCGGCATCATTTTTCGACACAGGGAATAACTGATGTATATGCCCGTTGCCGTCAGGGGTAGTGCCGATTGCAGGATGTTCCTCTGTGCCGGCTGCCGTGGCGGGGTAGTTATGCCATGTCTCGATGCGGCAGAGTACGAGGATGTATGTGCCGGCCTTATTGGTGGCTGTGGCTTTATCATCGACAGTGGCTATGTCTTTAGTGAAATTATACTTCACAAAACTCTGCGGCAGCAGCATGAGGCTTGAGTTTTCCGAGCCGTCCTTGTTGCCGATGATATTGACACCAGTGCCCAGGTAAGTGCCGTTAGACAGCAGGCGGCCATAGTGTCCGGCATTCTCTTTTGAAAAGCCTGTAGTCCATTCGATTTTAAGGCTGTTGTCTGTTTCATTGGCTGAGAATACCGCTTGTGATCCGTAGTCGTGAACGTTGATGATCCATGCGCCTTTCACCTTCACCATGCGTCCTTCCTCATAGCCGTCACCTTTCTTTATATTGATTTCGATCTGCGACAGGGCGTGCTTGAAATTCAGTGGCACTGCTCCGCCTTTCACATTCTCGCGTGACACTTTGGAATACGCCATCACGAGATCTTTTTGTTCCGCTCCGCCCTTCTCAAGACTTGTCGGCACAGAGAATCTCGTCAGCATCTGGCTGCTCTGAGAGATCGCCGGTGTCAGTTCTACATTGTCAGGGCCATATGCCCAGAAACTTATTGTTTCGACATCCGTAGGCCACGTTTTTTTCTCTTCGAGCACGTACTCGCCGCTCTTGTCTGTACTTTCGGCTTTCAATCCATTGATAATAGAGCCGTTGTAGCCTTCGGCCTCGGCATAAACATAGAATGCTTTGAGGTTGCCGAGGTTGGTCTCGGTGGCGCGGGTCACTCGCGAGGTGAAGCTGATGCCCTCTTCCACATACGCCTCTTTCAGCTCATCGCTGGCGCAGGAGGCAAGTCCTACAGCCGCTACGGAAGCAAGACTTAGAAGTTTTGTTTTCGGGTTCATTGTTTCTATGATTTAATTTGTTAAGTTTTTCTATTTCATATTTATCTCGAAGTCCTCCACGTCGCCCCAGTCGTCGATGGAGGGAGTCATCGTGTCTCCTTCGGTGGGGAGTTTGATGCCGTCGATCCTTATGTAGACATTCCGGGGGTCGGGAGCGGCGTGCACCTGGTCGGTGACGTCGTAGTTGTAATATACTTTCTTCGATGTGTAGACCGAGAGGATGTGCGCCACCGAGTTGTCTTCCGGGCAGTGGCCGAAGGTCACGAAGCGTGCCTCGAGAGTGTTCGGATCCTTGCGGTCGATGGTGAAAGGCACCGTCACCGGTTGTCCGGCGCCGGTGGCTCCGCTTATGTTGAGCCGTTCGGAGAGTCCGGTCAGCGCCGCGCTGATGCCGAGGTTGTCCTTGAGGTTCTCCACATTCACTATCTCCACCGTGTAGCGGGCCGAGACTTCTTCCGGAAACAGTTCGATCACCTGCCCGTTGCGGCCACGCTCTATGTTCACGTATTCATGCTGCCCGGCCCAGACGGTCTCGGCAGGTGTCCTCACAGGTTCGTCGGCCGACACCGACGGTCTCGGAGGAGCGTCCATCTGGCGCGACATCGGCGCCAGCAGCGACTCCTCGGCGGTGATGAGCGAATAGCGGTCGAAGGCGTCGACGGCCTCTTTTACGTTTTCCATCTCCCCGTTGTGGCAGAGTATCCTGTATTCTCCCGCATCCATCTTTATCTTCCCTCCGTGCATGGAGGTGAACTCGCGCACCGCCACGTGCCGTCCGTCGGTAGAGAAGAAGTTGACCACCATCGTGCGCGGTGTGGCGTCGGGCGCGTTCTGCCAGTTGAAGCGTATCTCTATCTCCACGCTGTGGCTGTGGTCGTAGCAGAGTTCCTTGTGCTCGCAGCAGGTCAGCAGCAGGGAGGCGGCCATGCAGAGCATGACGCGGAAGACTGTGACGAATCCTTTCATCGCCTGCCTCCTTTCCACGACGACTCGCCGCCTATGAGCCATACCAGCGACACCTCCGCCTTCGTGGGTCCGAACCATTTCAGGATGTGGGTCGATTCCCATACGTAGCAGTTGTCTTCCGGATGATATTTCTTGTATTCTCCCGTGGCGTAGCCGATGCCTACAGAGAAGTCGATGTTGAGATGTCGGGCCACGGGGAGTGAGTATCCGTAGTCGATGCCGAAGCCCTTGGTCCAGCGGCCGCCCTGGTAGCCCTTGCCTCCGAACTCGAAGTCGTAGGTCAGTATCTGGCCGTATATTCCGGCGTGATGGCCGGTGAGCGGACGACGGCGGGCTTCTTTGCCAAACCAGTAGCGGGCGTGCAGGTCGCCGCCGTAGGCGCGCCAGTAGCGGTGGCGGCTGTCGCGGCTCCACCAGGCATACATCCAGTTGCCGCCGACGCTCCAGTTGCCGCCGAGGTGGAACTCCGCCCCTATGTTGGGGAGGAGGAGCGCGTCGTAGAGCATGTTGGTGTGGAGCGCCATTCTGAATTGGCGGTGGCTGCGGCGTGTGGCCGGCACCTTATAGATACCGTCGGGAAGGCTGACGCTGCAGACTGTCGGCTCCGGCCATGACGGCGTGAAGTCGGCCGCCTCTATGGTGAGGGTCCTGCGGTCGGCGGTGGTGATGATCACGGCAACCGCGCTGCGCATACGGCTGAAATAGCGGTCGCAGAGCGTATCCCATGTGCGGCGGTTGTCGAGCCGCTTGAGTTGGATGATCCTGCGGTCGGCGAGTTTTCCGTTGTCGGGATCCTCGGCGAGCACGGCGTCTTCCGCGAGGATTTTCAGTATTGTGTCTTTGCGGGCCAGATCGGATTGCGCTATCTGTTCGCGAAGAAAGTTCCAGGGGATATAGCTGTCGTCGCGGCTGACGATGCTGTCGGGAATCTGCACCCTGCCGCGTATCAGGCGTTCGAGTTCGGCGAGTCTCGCTCCGGCGAGGGAGCGGTTGAGTTCGTAGGAGCCTTCGGGAGATGCGGTGCCGCAGAAAGAGACCGAGGTCACGGTGCGGGTGCTGTCGCTGTCCAGAAGGTTGAGATATTCCACTATTTCGTCAAGCCGCGTGGCGTTGTTGGCAAAACCGGGGTCTATATGCGCGGTGTTGACACGGAAATCGATCTTGATCTCCGTGCGCTGCTCTTCCGCTACCAGGTGTTGGTTGTATATCAGGAGAGTCAATAATATGCACAGGACATGGTTGAATCTCATAATAAATGCAGTAACACGCAATAACACAGTGTTTTCAATTGTGAAAACCCGTTAGAGACTGCAAATTTAGTATAAAATTCGATAAAAAACAAATCGACAACAAAAAATATTTAAAAAAGTTTTGGTTTTGCGCCTTTTTTCTGAGATTTTTTTTGTCTGGCCTTCTAAGATAAAGATGTTCAGCATGAAAGAGGGGGGAATGGCAATCGGTCCGCAGTCTTCATGAGACTGCGGACCGATTGCCGGAGGGGTACAGGAAGTGGGACTCGAACCCACACAGCCGGTAAGGGCCAGGGGATTTTAAGTCCCCCGTGTCTACCATCTGTCTCTTATACACATCTCCGAGCCCACGAGACACTGAGCGATCTCGT
>USNC01000176.1 GCA_900555915.1 uncultured Porphyromonadaceae bacterium
AGATCGCTCAGTGTCTCGTGGGCTCGGAGATGTGTATAAGAGACAGGTGGTGGTGTATTGTTCCTCGCAGGCTGGTCTGCCGGAGGAGGTGACGGATGGGGCGCGGCTGATTGCAGCGAAGATAGGGGAGTGCGGCGCGACACTGGTGTATGGCGGTGTGAATGCCGGATTGATGCATACTGTGGCGCAGACGGCGCATAATGCGGGCGCATGTGTCGTAGGTGTCGTGCCTGAGATTTTCCGGCACCGTGCCGACGCTGTCTGCGACGAATTGGTGCTGACGAGCGACCTCAACGAACGCAAAAGCCGGATGATAGAAATGGGCGACGTCTTTGTGGTTCTTCCAGGTGGCATTGGCACTATCGACGAGTGGATATCGACGCTGTCCGACATCATGGTCAGAGAACGGGCGGACAAGGAAGCCGACCGTCCGATCCTGGTGTGGAACCATCAGGGGATGTATGACGGCACCGTAGCTCAACTCTCAGCCACTACCGCATCGGTGTATGCCCGCGGAGGCCGCATCGACCGCAGCCTCGTCTTCGCCTCGGCGCAAGACCTCGCGCTGCAGCTGGCGAAGTCATTGGCCTGACCTCCCGTGGCGCGGCAAGGTGAGGTTGAGGAAAAACCATCCGAGGAATCCGGCAAGCACCGAGCCGATGAGAATGCCGAGTTTGGCGTTGTTGAGCAGCGTCGAGAGATATGGATCGCCTGTGCCGAAAGTCAGGTTGGCGATGAAGAGCGAGACTGTGAATCCGATGCCGCCGAGCACCGACACCGCCGCTATCTGCGGCCACGTGCTTCCCTCGGGCATGGGTGCCATGCGTGTCTTGACGCAGAGCCAGCTGAAGAGGAAGATGCCAAGGAACTTGCCGCCTACCAGGCCCGCGATGACAGCGATGGAGATGCCGGAGAAAATGTCGGCCACATTTACATTGCCGAGCCATATTCCCGCGTTGGCGAATGCAAACAGGGGCACTATGATGTAGTTCACCACCGGATGCAGGGCGTCTTCCATGTCCTGAAGCGGTGAGATCACCTTGTCGGAGGCCGATTCAATCTCCTTCAGCCAGTTGGTCTGGTCTTTGCTCAGTATGCCGCGTTTGTCAAGAATCTCTTCGTCAGCCTGGGAGAAGTGGGATATGTTGCGCCGTATGGTCTTGATATATTTTTTCGGTGCATACACAGGACGCGCCGGTACGCAGAATGCCACAAGCACCCCGGCTATGGTAGGATGGATTCCCGACTGGAGAAAGAGAAACCAGACGATGATGCCGAAAGTGACATAGAATGTCTTGAACTGCACTCCCGCCTTGCCGCCGAGAAAGAGAAGCGCAAGGATGGCAGCGCCGATGAGCAGCGGCGTGACATGAATCTCAGCCGAATAGAATATGGCGATCACGAGGATGCCGCCGATGTCGTCCACCACGGCGAGTGTGGTCAGGAATATTTTAAGCCCCAGCGGCACACGCTTCCCGAGCATCGCGAGCACTCCGAGCGAGAACGCTATGTCGGTGGCCATCGGTATGGCTGCCCCCTGCATGTAGTCGGTGCCGCGCGCGAACAGCATGAAGATACCCACCGGCACGATCATGCCGCCTATCGCTGCCACTATCGGCAGAAGCGCCTGGCGGAAGGAGGAGAGTTCGCCGTCGAGCACCTCGCGCTTGATCTCAAGACCTACCGCGAAGAAAAAGACGGCCATCAGGGCGTCGTTGATGAATGCCATCACCGACATCGGGTGGCCGTGGTGGCTGAAAAGATTGAAATTGCCTACCTGCAGGGCTATCTCATGCGTCCACAGTCCGTTGTAGAAATCGTGCAGGAAGGGGAGGTTGACCACAAGAAGGGCCAGGGCAGTGGCTGCCATGAGCACGGTGCCGCCGTTGGTGTGGTTGCGGATGCTCTTTTTCAATATGAAGAATGTGTTTCCCATAATATCTCTCAAATCAAGTCGGCCGTTTCGTCAGCCGTACGATTACAATATTTTAACAATTCATGCCCGAAAAGGTTGAGTTTGGCCCGATATCGCTGCCAAAACCAATTTTTCTTAACTGAAAAATAGGATATTTTGAATTAATTTATTAATTTTGCACCGAAATATGGCCTTGCACACAAATGCACGCGGTGTGCATATGGTGAGGCTGTGTGATATGCAGACAGGGGATGGAGATACGATTTATATATTTTATACTGATTAATTTACAACCTATTAATAATTAATTATGAGTTTAAATATCATTGTGCTTGCAAAGCAAGTGCCTGATACGCGAAACGTCGGAAAAGATGCTATGAAAGAAGACGGCACTGTCAACCGTGCCGCGCTTCCGGCCATCTTCAATCCCGAAGACCTCAACGCGCTCGAGCAGGCTCTCCGTCTGAAAGACATGTATCCGGGTTCAAAGGTGACCATTCTCACCATGGGTCCCGCCCGTGCAGCCGAAATCATCCGTGAAGGGCTCTATCGTGGCGCCGACAATGGGGTGGTGCTTTCCGACCGTGCTTTTGCCGGCAGCGATACGCTCGCCACTTCATATGCACTCAGCGCTGCAGTTAGAAAAATCGGTGACTACGATATCATCATCGGCGGCCGCCAGGCTATCGACGGCGACACCGCACAGGTTGGTCCGCAGGTGGCTGAGAAACTCGGACTTCCCACTGTAACCTACGCTGAGGAAATCATATCGGCTGAAGATGGCAAGGTGCTCGTGAAGCGCCGCATAGAGTCCGGTGTCGAGACCGTAAAGGCTCCGATGCCTCTCGTGGTGACTGTCAACGGCTCCGCCGCCGACTGCCGCCCGCGCAACGCGAAATGCCTCCAGAAATTCAAATATGCCGCTGTCCCCTCTGAGGTGGCCAATGACGAAGCTAAGAAGCAACTCATCGAGAAGCGTCCGTATCTCGGCATCGGTGAGTGGAACGCTTCCACTGTAGAGGCCGACCTCGCGCAGTGTGGTCTCGCCGGCAGCCCCACAAAGGTGAAGAGCATCGAGAATGTGGTCTTCACTGCTAAGGAGGCCCGCAAGATCGACAACACCGACGAGGCAATCGAAGATCTCATCAAAGAATTATTCGCTAACCACACTATCGGCTGATCCAGGCTGTGTATACTATAAATTATGGCAGACAAGAACAATCTTATCGTATATCTTGAATACGAAGACGGCAAAGTCGCTGATGTGAGCCTGGAATTGCTCACAAAAGGGCGTCAGCTTGCTGATAAATTAGGTATTAAACTCGAGGCAGTGGTTGCCGGCGACAATCTCAAGGATATTGAGAGCCAGGTGATGCCCTACGGAGTCGATACGCTTTACAAGGTGGAAGACAAGCGCCTTTATCCTTACACTTCCCTTCCCCACAGCTCGATCCTTATCAATCTCTTCAAGGAGATCGAGCCGCGCATCGCTTTCATGGGGGCCACATCGATCGGCCGCGACCTTGGTCCGCGCGTGTCGAGCGCCCTTCACAGCGGACTCACCGCCGACTGCACCTCCCTTGAGATCGGCGGCTACACCGACGCCAAGTCAGGTAAGGAATACACCGACCTTCTCTATCAGATACGTCCCGCTTTCGGCGGCAACATCGTGGCTACAATCGTCAATCCCGATTGCCGTCCGCAGATGGCTACCGTGCGCGAGGGTGTCATGAAGAAGGAAATCTACAATTCAAACTACAAGGGCGAGGTCATAAACCTCGACGTCAACAAATACACCAACGATACAGACTTTGTGGTGGAGATCATCGACCGCCACGTGGAGAAATCCAAAGTCAATCTGAAAGGCAGCCCGATCGTGGTGGCCGGAGGTTATGGCGTGGGTTCGAAGGAAAATTTCGACCTTCTCCAGCAGCTTGCCGACATCCTTGGCGCTGAAGTGGGCGCGAGCCGCGCCGCTGTCGATGCCGGTTGGGTGGATCATGACCGCCAGATAGGTCAGACTGGTGTGACCGTCCGTCCGAAACTCTACATCGCATGCGGCATATCCGGACAGATCCAGCACATCGCCGGTATGCAGGAGTCAAGCCTCATCATTTCCATAAACTCAGATCCCGAGGCTCCGATCAATGCCATCGCCGACATCGTGATCACCGGCAAGATGGAGGATGTGGTGCCCAAGTTAATCAAATATTACAAAAAGAACTCGAAATAAGCCATGGCTAATTTTTATACAGACAATCCGAATCTAAAGTCACATCTTCAGCATCCCCTGATGAAGAAGATCGTGGAACTCAAGGAGAGAAATTTTGCCGACGCTGAGAAGTATGACTACGCACCCCTCGATTTCGAGGATGCCATGGATTCCTACGAC
>USNC01000177.1 GCA_900555915.1 uncultured Porphyromonadaceae bacterium
TCGGCAGCGTCAGATGTGTATAAGAGACAGATTATGTGCTGGTTTCCACATACGGTCCCGTGCCCATGAGCGATGCAATCAGCGACGGCCAGGGCAACAAACGCGAATACCGCTATGACTCGGAGAAAGATGTCTACAGCGCAATTCTCGCAGACCTCAAGGATGCAGCGGATCTGTTCGACCCGGCGTCGGCTACAGGCAGCGACCGTCTGGATCTTGACCCCGTTTTTTCCACAGAAGAGAACGCCTCGAATCTTGACAAGTGGATACGTTTCGCCAATACATTGCGTCTGAATGTGGCGATGCAGGTAAGGACTATCGATTCCACACTTGCCGAAACCCATGCCCGGGAGGCCATGGCGTCGCCTCTCATATCAGACAATTCAGGGAACGTGGTGTTGAAATACGGCACTATGGCCGACAATACAGAATCGTATTATTACAAACAGGCTATCTATAACAAGCCCAACTTCCAGAATGCCATGTATCCGGCTCTCGGAGAATACTTCTATACCTACATGCATTCTCTCGGCGATCCCCGTCTTGATGCGTTTGTGTATCAGTCGAATGCCATGAAGTTCAACGGCATGACGGCCCCGGCGGGCAACCAGTTCGTATACAACGACACAATCACCCGCCCGCACCTCTGCTACAACAGGGACAACGCCGGCCAGGGATACAAGAAATGTCCCCATTACGAAGAGCACAATGCGGATCCCGCTCTCAAGGATCGCCTCCGCGACAGCATCTCGATCAATGTGACACAGAAGTATGTGCCGTATGGTGAAGATCCCAACGTGCCCGGTGGCTGGCAAGTGGAGATAAAGCCCGGTACTGTCAATCCGTTCATCGACCCCTTGAATACTAAAAGTGACTACAACATCAGCTATGTGCGGGATCGGTTTGTTTGCGAGTCTGCCGAGATGGTTTTGCTGACTTACGCTGACGCCTGCTTCCTGAAGGCAGAGGCTGAGGTGGTCTTCAACCATAACCTCGTTGCCGCCAGAAGCAATTACGAAGAGGGTATAAAGGCCTCGATGGCCCAATATAATGTGGCCGAAGGCGACTATATGTCTCATCCGGGAGTGGCCTGGGCTACGGATATGGAGGGTGTCCATGACCGCCGCATGCTCTGGCAAGCGAAAATCAGCGGAAGCAACGGTGAGGAAGGTGCCCTCGAACAGATCTACAAGCAGCGCTACATCGCCGATTTCTTCAACGGTATGGAAGGCTGGAATCTTGAGCGCCGTACGCGCGTCAACAACTTTCCGCCGTATTTCCGTAAAGACGCTTCGACTGCGGTGATCGGTACGAATCCGACATATAATTACTGCAATGAGCGGATGAACTATCCCAACAGCGAAATGTCGAGAAATGCCGCCTGCTATGCCGAGGCTGTAGCCATGCTCCAGGCAGCCAGCCCCTATGCCCGTCCTGAGCGCGGAGGCGACAATGTCTTCACCTGTCTTGCATTCGCTAAGCCGGTGCCGGGCATCGCCAACGCCGACGAGAAATGGCTCAACCGGAGGATGATATACTTCGCCGAGTATTTCCACAATGCGTGGGGCGCCACTTATGAGGAACTTGTGCAGAGCGCATTTGAATATACCGGAACCGCACCCTCAACATCCACTTCCGCCATCAACAAGGCCCTCGGCCAGATAGCATACAAGTGGGAGGGCACTATCAGCACCTTTGACCCGACGGGCGAATGGACACCCGATAAAAAAGACGAATAAAACATCAACCCAATATCTGAAATATAATGAAACGTTTTAGATTATCATCATATATATTGACCGGACTTCTTGCCGTGGCTGCGAGCGCATGCAGCAGCGACGAACCTAAGGTGGAGGATCTTGGCCTCAGCTACAAGATCAAGCCGGTGGCGGCAAAGACCGATATCGCAGTCGGCGCCAAACTCGCCAACATGTATTCCGACATGAACGGCAACTCCTCCCGCTGGGAAACCCTCATAGGAGAGTGCGATTTCTCAAAGGGAAAATACGGCATGAATGTCAAGCCGGCCCTCGGCATATACAGACTTGTCTCAAAAGACCCCGCACTCATTGACGAGGTGGCCTCCAACATGGGGCAAATCGCCGCATGGGGAAAGAAAGCGGGCATAGACTATTTCTTCACGCCCCCTCTGAAAGAGCGCGACCATTTCTATCCCGACAATATCAATGAGGACGACAAGGCATTTCTCGACCTTATCAGCGGACGCAACCGTGATGCCTCGACATGGCACAACGACGGGTCGACAAAATATGCTATGTATGTCAACATCCAGGACATATCCCGACAGTTGAACACCCAGCAGAATACAAATCCGATAGAGAACGCCGCCGACAAGACATATACGGTAGACGGCGAGAAGATCACAATCTCGGCCGTGGAGCGCCTGATGTATTACATGCGCTCACTCGCAGACTATTTCAAGGATGACACTTACTATAAGTATGACGGACGTCCGGTGTTGATGTTCCGTCAGGCAGAGGAATTCCACGCGCTCGACATCGCATCGATCTATGCCCGGATCAGATCCACCATCAAGGATGAGTGCGGCATGGATCCCTATATAATCTGCGAGTTCAAAGGTTGGCGTCCTGCCGCGCGATTCGCCTACGTGGTGCTCGACGGAGGCCCGGATGCAATCACCTACCGCGAGATGTGCGATGTCGACGAGGGAGGATATTACGAACGGTTCTACATGCTCGGGGTCTCGATCAACGAGAATTTCAAACTCAACAACGACTATTTGAACCGTGCTTATCCGGATATTGAATTCATACCTCCGGTATCTGTTGGCTTCAACAGAAGCATATACACTCCGAGTGAATATAAGAAGCCGGTGATCAATCCCGACGAGGCCGGACTGCGCGAACGCAGCTGGATAGCCAAGATGCATCTTCCCTCGACACCTATGGTGGTGCTCGATTCTTTCAATGACTGGGCATGGGGAAGCGCCATCGAGCCTACCGAGGACGGTTATGGCAACAGCTGGGGCGAGTCGATGCTCGATGTGGTGAGAGAGGAGTTCAAAGTGAACAGATAAAATAAATTACTTAAGTTTCGCATCTTCAATTTAGTTATAACCTTAAAATTGAATATGCGAAACTTGAATAAATTAAAATTAAGAACATATTATGAAAATGTTTGTGACAACGTTTCTTGCCGGTCTGACCGCTTTGTCAGGATCCGCCGCAGCCTATCAGGGAACTCCATACAAGGGAGCCCCGCTGCCCGTGCCGGGCGTGATAGAAGCAGAGGATTTCGATAATGGAGGAGAAGGAATCTCATGGCATGACGAGAAACCAGGTCGGCAGAATGGGGGAGGACAGGTATATCGCGAGACTGATGTCGATATCACTCTAAGGGGCGACAAATCTCCGGTGATCACCAATTGTGCCGAAGGGGAATGGACGAAATACACGATCGATGTGGCTGAGGACGGCAACTATGCCATAGAGACTTTCTGCATCTCGGGAAATGGAGACGGATATTTTCACTTCGAGCTTGACGGCAAAGGGATCTGCAGGAGCATCCAGGCTCCCGACGGGGACTGGGGCGACTATTCCCAGAGTGTAACGGCGCACGGTATTCCGCTGACAAAGGGACGTCACGTGCTCACCTGGTTCACCTATGGACGCATGAATGTGGATAAGTTTGTGATCACGCGTGAAGGCAAACTTGACAAAAAGGCGAATACGGCAGGCAACTTCAACTATCCCATCACCAAAAAGATGAGCAATCCTCTTTTTGTCAATCTGGATTCCCCGATGTACGGCACCGATGCCGTAGGCCCCCTCTACACGGCCGACCCGTCGGCTCATGTCTGGAACATAAATGGCAAAGAAGTGCTCTATCTCTATGCCTCGCACGACATGGAGCCTCACCGCGGATGCGACCGCATGGACCGTTATCATGTCTTCTCGACCGAGGATATGAAAAACTGGACCGACCATGGTGAGATCCTCAGTGCTGACGATGTCCGCCGGCAGGCCGGATGGGGCAGCGACGGGTTCATGTGGGCTCCAGACTGTGCCTACAATCCCGCCGACAAGACTTACTATTTCTATTTCCCCCATCCCGAGAACAATGAGAACTGGGGCACTACCTGGCGTATCGGCGTGGCCACGAGTAAATATCCCGACCGTGACTTCAAGGTGGTCGGATATGTGGAAGGCATGCCGAAGTATATAGATCCATGTGTGTTTGTAGACGATGACGGTCAGCCCTACATATACAACCTGTCTCTTATACACATCTGACGCTGCCGACGATCTTACGCG
>USNC01000178.1 GCA_900555915.1 uncultured Porphyromonadaceae bacterium
ACATAATACCTTTCGTTTTTATCTATAATAAGAGGCGTCCCTCTGTTTGGGGACGCCTCTCTATATTTCGTGGTTGGTTTTCCGGTCTGTATGGTCGTGTCCGACCACACCTTAAACCGTAAACTCTAAATCGTAGATTAGTTGAAGAATGTGGTCAGTGCGTAGTCGATATTCTCAATCAGATAGTCCACCTCGGAATCGTCGGCGTTCATCGCTTTAGCCTTGTTGGCGATAGCCTTTGCTGCCTCGAAATAATTCACCTTCACATTCTGGCGTGCTGCATTGGCTTCTTCGCCTGTGCCTTCTATTGCGTTCCATTTGTCGGCTCCCACGCGGTAGATTTTCTTTCCGGCGTTCTTCAGAGTCTCGAAGTCAACGCCGTCGATCGATGCGCTCTTCTTGTAGTCTTCTACAGATGCGTCGTCATTGCCCATGCGGTCATACACGAATCCGCGCAGACCGTAGAGATTGGCGTTGTCGGGGTTGGCGTCGATCAGTGAGCTCACTTTTGCCACAGCCTGGTCGAATTTACTGTCCGACACGAGGAAGTTCACGATATTGTTGATGAAGATAGGCTCTGCCACTCCATATTTTGCGTCGCCTTCCTCTGCCACTTCCATGATCTTCTGCTTGGCGGTCTGCTCCATTGTTGAGTCGCGCTGTGCGGCTGCCTGCCAGCATGCTATCTCGTAGATGAAGGCCTGTTTGTCGTCGTAGCCCACGCCGCGCGACTTGCGGAATGCGTCGGCGCTCTTGTAGATTTCGTTGCCCGAATATGCGGCCAGACCGGCGTTGAAGTATGCCGTGCCTCTGTCTGCGTCAGGAAGATCGAGCTTCTCGCCCTGCATGAAGTCCTGGTTGGGCATGTCGGCGTAGATCATGAATCCTTCGTATGCCTCGGGATAGTATTTCTTGGCGTTGAAGAAGTCGGCGCCGGCTTTGAAATAGTCGTTGGCGTGGCCTTTCAGTTTGCTGATGATGTCTTTTGTGAAACGGGGTTTCACTTTTCCCTTCTCGTTGGGCACCTGGTCAAGCGGAAGCGCTTTCACAAACTGGTTGTAGCCGTTGAGAAGTTCCTAGCACATATTAAGAGGATCCACTGCGGCGGGATTGATCATGCTTGTCGCAAGATCTTTGTTGAATGCGTCGAATTCGATTTTGCCTGCTATGTAGTAGGTCTGAGCGTCGTTGGCTGTCTCAGGGTTTTCGATTGCCTTGTTGATGAGTTCGCGTGCTTCCGCGATCTGATCAGGTTTGCCTGAGAGTTTCTTTGCTGCCTCAACGTTCGATTTCTGTGCGCTCATCGAGCCTATGGCTGTCAGGCAGAGCGCAAATGTCAAGAGCTTTTTCATGTTGCTGTGTATTTGGGATTAATTGATGTTTTCTGTTTCTTCAATGCTTTCGGATGTCTCTGAATTATCTGAGTTCCCGAAGTTCCCGATGATTTCCGGAGAGTCTGAACTTTCATTTTTCATTTCTCCATTTTCCATTTCCCCGGGGGCTTCCTCTTCTTCCGGATCAGTGTCGACTACGCATACCGATGCGATCTTGTCGCCCCGTTTTGTAAGGTCGATCAGTTTCACTCCCTGGGTGTTGCGGCCCTGAAGACGGAGCGAGGCGACTGCCAGGCGCAGCGTGATGCCGCTCTGGTTGATGATCATCAGGTCGTTGTCGTCGGTCACTTTCTTTATGGCCACGAGCGGACCCGTCTTGTCGGTGAGATTGAGCGTCTTCACTCCCTTTCCTCCGCGGTGCAGGCTGACGGGGTAGTCGTCAAGGTCGGTGCGTTTTCCGAATCCATGGTCCGAGACCACCATGATGCTGTGTTCGGTGTCGTCGGTCTTCGCTGTCACCATTCCGATCACTTCGTCGTCTTCACCGCGCAGTGTCATGCCGCGCACGCCGGTCGACACCCTGCCCATGGCGCGCAGTTCAGACTCGCCGAAGCGGGTGGCGTAGCCGGCTTTGCTTGCCAATATCACCTGGGCGTCGCCGTCGGTCAGTTCCACCTGGAGCAGACGGTCGTCTTCACGGATGATGATGGCGTTGACGCCGTTGGCCCTCGGTCTGCTGTATTCCTTGAGCAGTGTCTTCTTCACCACGCCGTTCTTTGTGGCGAAGATGAGATTGTGGGAGTTGACAAACTCCTCGTCGTTGAGGTTCTTGATGCAGATGAATGCGTTCACGGCGTCGTCCGCGTCTATGTTCAGGAGGTTCTGGATGGCGCGTCCTTTGGAATTTTTTGCAAATTCCGGTATCTCGTACACCTTGAGCCAGTAGCATCGTCCCTTGTTGGTGAAGAAGAGCATGTAGTTGTGGTTGGTGGCCGGATATATGTGCTCGATGAAGTCCTGGTCGCGGGTGCTGCTTCCCTTCGCGCCCACGCCGCCGCGGTTCTGGGCGTGGAATTCGGTGAGCGGTGTGCGCTTGATGTAGCCGAGGTGCGAGATGGTGATGATCATCTCGTCGTCGGGATAGAAGTCTTCCGCGTTCAGGTCGCTCGAATATTTGCTGATCTTTGTGCGGCGTTCGTCGCCGAATTTGTCGCGGATCTCTATCAGTTCCTTCTTCATGACGTCCTTGCAGACCTCGTCGTTGGTCAGGATCTCGTTGTAGAAGGCGATCTGCTTCATCAGCTCGTCATACTCGGCGTGCAGTTTGTCCATCTCCAGTCCGGTGAGCTGGCGAAGCCGCATCTCCACTATGGCGCGCGTCTGCACCTCGTCGAGTCCGAACTTCTCGCTCAGCCGTTCGCGGGCCTCATCGGTGGTCTGCGAGTGGCGGATGATCTTTATCACCTCGTCGATGTTGTCGCAGGCTATCATCAGCCCTTTCAGTATGTGGGCGCGTTCTTCCGCTTTCTTCAGCAGGAATCTTGTGCGGCGTATCACCACCTCATGGCGGTGCTCCACGAAGTAGTGGAGTATTTCCTTCAGGTTGAGCGTGCGCGGACGTCCGTTGACCAGAGCCACGTTGTTGACGCTGAAACTGGTCTGGAGCTGTGTCATCTTGTAGAGCTTATTGAGCACCACTCGGGCGTTGGCGTCGCGCTTGATGTCGATGGCTATGTGTATTGTCCCTCTGGCCGAGGTGTCGGTGATGTCGGAGATACCCTCTATCTTCTTTTCCTCCACCATGTCGGCGATGCTCTTCACGAGGTCGTTCTTCAGCACGCCGTAGGGAATCTCGCTTATGATTATCTGGTCGTGGGTGCCGTTGTTCTCGATCTCGGCTTTAGCACGCAGCACTATGCGTCCGCGTCCGGTCTCGTAGGCGTCTCTCACGCCCTGGAGTCCGAAAATCTCGCCTCCGGTGGGGAAGTCGGGGGCGGTGATATGTTGCATCAGCCCTTCGGTGTCGATGTCGGGATTGTCGATAAGGGCCAGCGCGGCGTTGAGCGATTCTGTCAGGTTGTGGGGAGGCATGTTGGTGGCCATACCCACGGCGATGCCTGCGGCTCCGTTGACAAGCAGATTGGGTATACGCGTCGGAAGCACTGTCGGCTCCTTGGTCGTGTTGTCGAAGTTGGGTACGAAATCCACTGTGTCGGAATCAAGGTCGCGGAGCATCTCCTCGCCCATGCGCGAGAGCTTCACCTCGGTATATCGCATTGCCGCCGGCGAGTCGCCGTCGATCGAACCGAAGTTGCCCTGTCCGAACACCAGAGGATACCTGAGCGACCATTCCTGCGCCATGCGCACCATGGTCATATAGATCGACGAGTCGCCGTGGGGGTGGTAGTGACCCATCACGTCGCCCACGATGCGGGCTGATTTCTTGGTGTCGCCTGAATAGTAGTTGCCCACCTCGCCCATGCCGTAGAGCACACGGCGGTGTACGGGCTTGAATCCGTCGCGCACATCGGGTAGCGCGCGCGACACAATCACCGACATCGAGTAGTCGATGTAGGCGCTTTTCATTTCCGATTCTATATTGACCGGAATTATCTTATCTTCGTCAAATGCCATTGTTGCGTATTCTTTTCAACCTACAAAATTAACAAAAATTCCGCACCTGTGCAAATATTGACTCAAGTTTCACACTTCGCGCTTTTTCCCATCTTTTCACCCGGCACAGCGTAGCCCGCAAGTAGGCGCTTCGCGCAAGTAGGCGGCATTGGCCGCAAGTAGGCGCTTCGCGTTAGGAGGTCGAGCCTTAGCCCGCGCGGAGCGCGGGACAACCTATTGCTCTCTGGAATGTCGACACTTTGGGCAATGCATAATGCATAATGCATAATTCATAATGCATAATTCCTGTCTCTTATACACATCTGACGCTGCCGACGATCTTACGC
>USNC01000179.1 GCA_900555915.1 uncultured Porphyromonadaceae bacterium
ACGCGTAAGATCGTCGGCAGCGTCAGATGTGTATAAGAGACAGCTTATGAAGGAGTGTTCAAGGATGCCGACGCATTCAACTCCAAAGTGAAGACACTTTTCCTCGGAATGGGCAGCGAGGAGAATTTCGGAAGCGACCACATCAGCAAGGCTCTTGGCGACGCGGGAATAAAAAATGTGTATTACGAATCGCCGGGCACACATCATGAATGGCTGACATGGCGCAGATGCCTTAACCAGTTCCTTCCACTGGTTTTTAGATAACGAAAGTTTCGCTTTGCGAAACTTTCGGGTTAGGGGTTAGAGGTTAGTTTAATTTTATTTACTAATCTCAATTTTGCCGCGGCAAAATCATCATTGAATCCCGACAAACTAAACTCATAAACTCATAAACTCATAAACTCATAAACCTCAAGTTTCGCGTAAAGCGAAACTTGAATAAAGAACCAAACTCAAACAACAAAATATGTCAACGAAAAAATATTTACTGTCTTTAGCGTTGTTGATGGCTGCTTCGGCCGTCTCGGCGGAGAATCCGCTGGTGCAGACTTGCTACACTACCGACCCGGCTCCTATGGTGAGCGGCGACCGTCTGTATCTCTATACCGGTCATGACGAGGACGGCGCCGATTTCTTCTGGATGCAGGAATGGCGAGTCTATTCCACCGACGACATGGTGAACTGGACCGACCATGGCAGCCCGCTCGCCATCGAGGATTTCGCGTGGGGCGACGACCGCGCCTGGGCCCCGCAGACCATTGAGCGCAACGGCAAGTTCTATTTCTACGTGCCGCTGCACTCCAAACTCACAGGCGCGATGGCTATCGGTGTGGCAGTGGGCGACACTCCCACCGGCCCCTTCAAGGATGCGCTCGGCAAGCCTCTTGCCGACGGCAACTGGGCATACATCGACCCGACAGTCTTCATCGACGACGACGGCCAGGCTTATCTCTATTGGGGAAATCCGGAGATATATTATGTGAAACTCAACGACGACATGATCTCCTTCGAAGGCGAGGTGCAGAAGATGGAGATGACCGTGGAGGGTTTCGGCAAGGGAAAAATGGTGGAGATGGAGCCGGGAAAAGACTATCGCACCACCTATACGGAGGGTCCCTGGATAATGAAGCGCAACGGCAAATACTACATGATATATGCGGCAGGCGGCATCCCGGAGCACATAGCATATTCCGTCAGCGACACTCCGACAGGCCCCTGGAAATATATGGGAGTGATCATGCCGCAGTCAGACGGCACGAACTCCTTCACCAACCATCCGGCCGTGATGGACTACAAGGGTAAGTCATACTTCTTCTATCACACCGGCAATCTGCCCGGTGGCGGCGGTTTCGCCCGCAGCGTGGCTGCAGAGCCGTTTGAATACAACGCCGACAGAACGTTTCCGACTATTCTGCCCACGAAAGAGGGAGCTCCCGCTGTAGGCACCCTCAACCCGCGCACGCGCGTGGAGGCCGAGACTATGGCCTGGTCGGAAGGAGTGTCGTCGGAGCAGAACGACAAGACCGGAGTGTATGTGTCGGATATCCACAACGGCGACTATATCAAAATTGCCAATGCCGATTTCGGCAAGGGTGGAATGAAAAAGTTCGGCGCTTCGGTGGCAAGCGCACTGAGAGGCGGCGTCATCGAGGTAAGGCTTGATTCCCAGGACGGACCGGTGTTGGCCGAACTCAAAGTGCCGGGCACCGGCGGATGGGAAAACTGGAAATATATCGAGACTCCCGTGGCTTCGGATGCAACCGGTGTGCACGACATATATCTGGTGTTCAAAGGAAGGAAGGGTCCGAAACTCTTCAATTTCGATTATTGGCAGTTTAAATGATATATCCATGAGACTGAAAGGTATAAGACTCCTGTTGATGATGGCGGTATCTCTCACATCATGTCTGCATATGAAAGCCGCCGATCCCAATTTCCATATCTATCTCTGTCTCGGACAGTCCAATATGGAAGGGAATGCCAAGGTGGAGGACGTGGACCGGCTGAATGTCCCGGAGCGTTTCAAGATGATGGCCGCTGTGGATTTCAGCAGTCCCGCGCGGACGAAGGGAGAGTGGTATGTGGCTCAGCCTCCGCTTGTGAGGGAATACACGGGCCTGACCCCTATGGACTATTTCGGCCGCTCCATGGTGGAGAATCTGCCGGATGAGGTCAGAGTCGGCGTTGTGGCGGTGGCGATAGGGGGGTGCAAGATAGAGCATCTCGACAAGGACTATGATTCGGCCACGGTGGTGAACGAGGCCGAATGGTTCAGAAACTTCATGAGTTGCTATGACAACGCCCCTTACGCGCGTCTGCTCGAATGCGCGCGTCTCGCGCAGCGCGACGGGGTGATAAAGGGAATCCTGCTGCATCAGGGGGAGTCGAACAATGGCGACCGCGACTGGTGCTCCAAGGTGAAGAAGATATATGATGATCTTCTGTCGGATCTCGGCCTCGAACCCGGATCGATCCCTATCATAGCCGGAGAGGTAGTGTCGTCGGAGCAGGGCGGAGTCTGCGGGCCGATGAATGAGATCATAAATACTCTTCCCTCCACCTTGCCGTCGGCGAGGGTGGTCTCGTCGGAAGGTCTGACCCAGAGAGGCGACGGCCTGCATTTCACCGCTGAATCCTACAGGACACTCGGACAAAGATATGCCGAGGCCATGCTCGGAGCTCTCGGGGAAACTGAGCGGAACAATGTCATGACAGCTCAGAAATAGCAGAAATAAATGACATCCAGACATGAATATTCTGTCTGATTAGTTTTTTTACAGTTTTTTTAGTATATTTGCATTCATGAAAACGATTGATAAGATATATATGGCGGCGATGCTGGCGGCAGTCCCAATGCTCGCTTCCGGATCCGCTTATGACGTGGCGAGTCCGGATGGCCGCACAGTAGTGACGGTCAGCGACGACGGCGGCAGCCCCACGTATGAGATAGCGTTCGACGGGAAGTGCTTTCTGAAGCCTTCTCCTCTCGGACTCGTGACCAACATCGGGGATTTCTCAAGCGGCGTATCTTTCGGAAAGACTTCCGGAGTGACCGGTGTCAGCGACGACTATACCCTGCCCAATATCAAGAAAAGCGATGTCAGCTACAGAGCCAACCTTGAGGTGTTTTCCTTTGAGAAGGACGGGAAACCGGTGTATGAGGTAGAGATGCAGGTGAGCGACAACAATGTGGCTTTCCGCTACAAGGTGCTTCCCAAGGGGCAGACACTGTGCTGTGTGGTAGACGAGGAGTCCACCGGATTCAATATGCCTGAGGGCACCACGACTTTCCTCTGCCCCCAGAGCGGACCTATGGGAGGATTCGCGCGGACATCGCCGAGTTATGAGACAAACTATGACCTTGACGACCAGACCGGAAAAAACGGATGGGGCAACGGCTTCTCTTTCCCCTGTCTATTCCGTAACGGCGACGATGGCTGGATGCTGATTTCTGAGACCGGCATCGCGGGTGATTACTGCGGCTCACATCTTGTCAACAGAAAAGACGGCGAATACGGCATAGCCTATGCGCAGCCCGGCGAGCAGAACGGTTTCGGGTCGACCGGCGCGGCTATCGCCTTGCCCGGCTACACTCCGTGGCGCACGGTGACACTCGGCTCCATGCTTGCTCCAATTGTGGAGACTACCATTCCGTTTGACCTTGTGAAGCCACTCTACGAGCCCTCGAAAGAATACCTTCCCGGCAAGGGAAGCTGGAGCTGGATCATAAAGATGGATCCGAGCTGCAATTTCGACGAGCAGAAGAATTACATCGATTTCTCCGCCGCCATGGGCTGGGACACCGTGCTTGTGGATGCGCTCTGGGACACTCAGATAGGCTACGACGGCATAGAGCGCCTTGCAAAGTATGCCGCGGACAAGGGGGTGGAACTATATCTCTGGTATAACTCCAACGGAAGCTGGAACGACGCCCCGCAGGGTCCGCGCGGAGTGATGAACGACATAGTGAAGCGCCGCAAGGACATGAAGTGGATGCAGAAGAATGGAATCCGCGGCATAAAGGTGGATTTCTTCGGCGGCGACAAGCAGGAGACGCTGCGTCTCTATCACGACATACTCGCCGACGCCAACGACTATGGAATCCAGGTCATCTTCCACGGCTGCACGCTGCCGAGGGGCTGGGACAGGATGTATCCCAACTTCGTGGCCTGCGAGGCTGTGCTTGCCAGTGAAAACCTGCATTTCTCCCAGGGGATGTGTGATGCCGAGGCTAAGAACGCATGTATCCCTGTCTCTTATACACATCTGACGCTGCCGACGATCTT
>USNC01000180.1 GCA_900555915.1 uncultured Porphyromonadaceae bacterium
GGAGATTTGTATAAGAGACAGGTACACCCGCCTCTACTTCTCAAACGCGGGCTACAACAACTATCCTGTGGTAGGTGTCAGCTGGGATCAGGCCAACGCCTTCGCCAACTGGCGCACGGATTATCTGAGGCGCAGCCTCGGGCGGGAAGGTGTGTATATCGAGCCTTACAGATTGCCGACGGAGGCTGAATGGGAATACGCCGCCCGCGCCGGAAATTCGGAAAGCAGTTTCCCCTGGAGCGAGACTCTTCCCATGGATGAGAGAGGCTGCTTCTACGCAAACTTCAAGCCGATGGACGGCGACTATGTGCGCGACGGGCATCTGATCACGTCGCCGGTGGGCACGTACAGCCCCAACGACTTCGGACTTTTCGACATGGCCGGCAATGTCAGCGAATGGACTTCGACGGCTTTCACCGAAAGCATCGACCGCCTCACGAGCGATATCAACCCGGAATACCGATACAATGCGGCTATCGAGGATCCTTATAAGATGAAACGCAAGATAGTGCGCGGGGGAAGCTGGAAAGATGTGATGCACAATCTCAGAAGCGATCTCAGGCAATGGGAATATCAGAACGAGCAGAGAAGTTACATCGGATTCCGGTGTGTGCGCTCGCAGATAGGATTTGCCAAGGGAACCCAGAAGAAAAAATAAACCCCTACGGGATAGCCGCACTGAGCGGCAAGATCCCTTAAATAAATACTCATCAGGCTCTAACTCAATCATTCTACTCTCATGGTCAGAATTAGAAAATATGCTAACTTCATCGAGCGATTCCTTCATGGCGAGAAAGGACAGCGCTTCTTCAATTTTGCTTACTCCATCGGTGCGGCTGTCGTGATATGGGGCGCTTTGTTTAAAATTCTGCACCTTCCGGGTGGCAGCGAGTTGCTTTGCATCGGTATGGGCACGGAAATCGCCATGTTCCTTCTCACAGCGTTCGACCGTCCGCCGAAAGACTATCATTGGGAAGAGGTGTTTCCGGTGCTTGACACCCATGCGGCGGAAGACCGCCCCGATCTCTCCGGCGGAGCCGGCAGCGGCGTTGTGATACAGGGCGGCATGAAGAGCGGCGACTCCGCTCCCGCAGGGGAAATGCAGCGGCATGCCGCCGACGGAGCGTCATTCACGCCGGTCAATGCCAATGTGGAGATTCCGGCAGAAGACACGGATGATCTCGTGGAGTCGATGAAGAACATGGCGGAGCAGATGAAGGGAGTCACCGAGCAGATAGCGCAGTTGCGCGCCACTACAGACGCTCTGAATCAGGTGAGCGCCGTGCTTCTTGATTCTTACAAGGCCATCACCGACAAGTCGGAGACAGTATCGGCTTCCTCGGCCGGATATGTGGACCAGCTTCAGGATCTCAACCGCAATATCGGCGGACTCAACACCATCTACGAGATCCAGCTCAAGGGTATCAGTTCGCAGATAGAGAGCATCGACCGCGTGAACAGAGGGCTCAAGGATATCCGCGACATGTATGAGAAGTCGGCGAGCGAGTCGAGCCGATTCTGTGAGGAAACCGAGAGAATGAGCCGCTATATGCGCCAGCTCAACAAGATATATGAAAACATGATTACGGCAATGACCGTAAACATGGGAAATCCGATGATGGGCGCGCGCCAGAATCCCTTCGACGACGGCGACAAGAACTGAAAGGCGGATACAGCTGAAATACTGACAACTGAAAACAGACAACTGAAAACTATAGCAAATGGCTGGAGGTGGTAACAACGTAGCAAGAATGTCGCCGCGTCAGAGAATGATAAATCTGATGTATATAGTGCTGACCGCGATGCTTGCCCTGAACGTGTCGAGCGACGTGCTCAACGGGTTCACGCAGGTGCAGTCGTCGCTGCATAAGACCAACGACAATCTGACTACAAAAAATGAAATACAGTTCGACTATCTGGCGCATCTTTATGAAAAGAACCCCGCCAAGGCCGGACCCTGGTATGAGAAAGGTCTTGCCTTGCACGACCGTACCCGCTCTCTCTATTCAGACATCGAGACCCTGAAGACCGAGATAGCGGTCGAGGCCGACGGCAAGGGCGCCGACTACAGGAATATCGAGAATCTCGACAATCTTGACGCGGCTCCGACCGTGCTTCTCAACCCTGCCGGCAAAAAGGGGCGCAAACTCCGCGAGGCCATCGACGCCTATCGCCTTTATGTGACTTCGCTTATAGCCGACACAGTCCGCAGGAACGTGGTAGGCGAGATGCTGTCGACCAAGGTCGCGGGCACACCGGGCACCGTAGGGCAGACAAAATGGGAGGAAAAACTATTCGACAACATGCCCGCCGTGGCCGCAGTGACGATGCTCACCAAGATTCAGAACGACATAAGGCAGGCTGAGAGCGAGGCCTTGTCGAATCTGATCACCAATGTGGATATCGGTGATGTAAGGGTCAACGAGCTCAACGCATACGTGCTGCCTAATTCCAACATGGTGATGCGCGGAGGAAAATACAGCGCGAGGATCGTACTCGCCGCCATCGACACGACGATGCGTCCGGAAATATTCATCAACGGACAGAAACTCAACAGCCCCGACGGTGTCTATGAATTCGTGGCCGGCCAGGTGGGCGCGCACGACTATTCCGGATACCTCGAGGTGAAAAGGGGCGACGGCACGGTGGAGAAGCATGATTTCAAGTCGCAATACAACGTGATAGAGCCCATGGCCACCATCTCTCCCACCATGATGAATGTGCTTTATGCGGGTATCGACAACCCGATAAGCATCTCCGTGCCGGGAACTCCCATGTCGGCTCTGTCGGCCACGATGACCAACGGAACCCTGACCCGCAGCGGCGACCACTGGATAGCCCGGCCCACTAAAGTGGGCGAGAACGCGCAGATCAGCGTCAGCGCCTCCGTCGACGGTCATTCGCAGTCTGTAGGGAGCATGACATTCAGAATCAGAAAACTGCCTGATCCGACGGCGTTCATAGCGATGAAAGATGCTTCAGGCAATCCGGTAAGCTACAAAGGCACACCCCGGCGTATCAGCAAGGCGGCGCTCATGGGGGCCGAGGGGCTGTCGGCGTCGGTCGACGACGGCATCCTTGACGTGGCTTACCAGGTGGTGTCATTCTCCACAATCTTCTACGACTCGATGGGCAACGCCATCCCGGAGGTGAGCGACGGCAACAAGTTCTCACCGCGCCAGAAGGAGCAGTTCAAGCGGCTTAAGACCGGCAAGAGCTTCTTCATATCGCAGATCAAGGCGAAGGGCCCGGACGGAATCACCCGCGATATATCCCCGATGGAGGTCGCACTCAATTAACAAAGAAACTCGAACCGATATGAATATATTCAGAAAGATATTGCCTTTGATGGCGGTTGCGGCAATCGGTGCCACATCCATTGCGCAGGACAATGTGGGAGTGGTGCGCCGGAGCGCCGGCTCAAAGCGTGGTCAGAAAAGCGAGGAGACCGCCGGACCGAAGATCACCGACCGGATGCAGGGCTTCTTCGACACTTCGAAGGCACACGACGCTGATCTGGCCTACATGCGCGAGATCTACCGCTCCCTTGACTTGAAAGAAGTGCCGGAAAACACACCGCTCTATTTCCCGGAAGACATAGTGGACGGACAGCAGAATCTTTTCCGCATAATTCTCGGCCTTGTCGTAGACGGCAAGATTCCGGCTTACGAATATCTCGATGGCCGGGAAGCCTTTACCGACCAGTATAAAATCAAAGTGGGCGAGATGCTCGACCGCTTCGACATATACTACAAGGCCGAAGGCGAGGGCGACCGCGTAAGATACACCATCGAGGAGGCTGACGTGCCGACGTCGCAGGTGCTCAAATACTATATCATAGAGAAATGGGAGTTTGACCGCCGGAGCAACCAGATGAAGACCCAGGTAGAGGCGATATGCCCGGTGCTCACCAGGAGCGGCGACTTCGGCGGCGACTCGAATTATCCGATGTTCTGGGTGAAATTTGACAAACTGCGTCCTTACCTCGCACAGCAGTACGTGTTCCTGACCGACGACAACAACCTGCCTCAATACAGCCTTGACGACTATTTCAAACTCGGCATGTACAAAGGGGAAATCTACAAGACCAAGAACCTGCGCAACCTCTCGATGGCGCAGATGTATGGCGACGAAGACGATCTTAAACGTGCCCAGGACAGCATCGACCGGCGTCTGCGGGAGTTCGGCAAGAACCTATGGGTGCCCTCGCGCGAGGAATACCTCGCCATGAAGGAAGCGGAGGCAGAGGCGGCCGAAGCGAAGGAACAGGCTTTGGC
>USNC01000181.1 GCA_900555915.1 uncultured Porphyromonadaceae bacterium
AACCTGTGGTGTAGGGAATTCCGACCTCTATTCCTTTTATGGCACCGACAGCGGGATCAAGCACATAGACATTGAGGTCGAAACCGTCGGAAGCACGGAAATAGATGTTTCCGTCAGCGCGGTTCCACACGGGATTTCCTTCAATAGTTGGAGCGAAATTCCTGGTGACCGGTCGTACAGACCTGTCAGCGATGTCGAGGATGAAACCCTGCACATCAAAATCGTTGCTGTATTTAGAGCCGCCGTTGTTCTTGCCCGCGGCATTGAAGGCTTCCGGGCTACCGGTCACGAAAAGCTGACGAGCGTCGGGGGAATAGACACAAGATTTCACACCCGGGTCGCGAAGCACGAGCGTGTCGGTGGCGAGAGTGAGGAGGTCCATCTCTATTATATCCTGGAAGTAGAAGGGATAAGTATCGGGCGATTCGGTGTAGGAGATGTAGACCATCTTCCGCGAATCAGACGATATGTCGTTGATATACGTATTGTTGCCGGCATAAGTAAGCGGTTGTGTGATTCCGGTCTTCAGATCGTATTTCTGCAGATAGCAGCGGTTGCGGTGGCCGCCCAGCCGGTCGTCGGGATCCATAAGCCGAAGCAGCGGACCGTTATCGTTGCTGCCTTCCACGACATTCTGGAAAATCAGGAAAGAGCCATCCGGACTGATCGTGAAGTCATTTCGCGGAAGGTCTTTAGCAAGCAGAGATACGCGCTGCGACGCGGCGTCCACCGAATAGAGCGACCAGGTGGCACCAGTCTGCACGGTATAGGCGAGCGTACTGCCCCGGTCCATCCACTCCGCCCCATAGGGAAGGCTTGCGTTGACCACGCGTCCGGTAGCCGTCTCCTGCAGTTCGGCCCAGTATCGGGAGGAATCCTGCCCGTACATTGTGGAATAAGAGAGTATTATAAACTTTCCGTCGGGAGAAATCTGTGTGCCGTAGAGGCGAGTGCCGAGAGCGGAGTTCTCAATGAGAAAGCGTTTTCCGGTATCCGGTCCTGAAACGAAAGCGACATCGTCAAAACCGGCGTCGGGCACAAACTCAAGAGAGATCTGCGGGTCGGACGGATCATCGGGAAGAGAGACGAACGATATCGACAGTTCGGCGGTGCGCTCCGGGTCGAGAACGAGACGAGAGTCGTGCCAGGTTCCGACAGAGTCGGGCGCGCTCACAGAGAGCAGCGTATTCGGTCCGGACTTCAGATCCGCAATCACATTCGACTTCATACGAATCGTGCCGCTGACATATCGGGAAGGGCGCAGACGGGTGGCGAGCGTGCGCAGCAGCGCGCCATTCTCCGCTTTCCTGAAATTCAATACCTGACACGTATCTGCGGAAATCTCCATCCAATCCTTACCAGCGGAAGAGAGTCTGGAATTGACCGCAGAAAGAAGCATCTCATTTGAAAATGCGTTTTTTGCAGCGGAAACGGAGTCGGCCGGTACAGCCGGCATATGGAGAGTGACGGCGGGCGAGACCTTGAATGTACCGAAGGACACAGAAGCGGCAACGCCCCTCAACGCGAAGGATGAGAGGGCGGTCACCGACGCGGCGAGAGCCGCAATCTTAAGATTGTTCATATGGGGAAAGATATTTATCCTTATCACTGGCTCACTTCATAGTGATGGATATTTTTCAACTTCATGTGATAGACGAGCGTGGAATAAGGGAGCACAGAATTGCTTGAGACTCCATAAGCGGCGTTCATCGGAATAACACAGGTGACGGAGTCTCCCACATGCATATTTGTGAGCATGGTCCAGAACCCCACTATATTGTCGAGCGGACGGCAACGATAGATGCTGTCGCCATAGGTGGTCTGCTTGTAGCTTGAATCAAGCACCACATCGTTGACATATTCGCACTCGTAAATCACATCGACAGTGGAATTATCCATCGGCACGAGATTGCCGGCAGTAAGCGAACGGTCGTTGTGCCACTTTGCGAGGATATAGACACCCGGACACCATTTCGGCACGATCTTCTCATATGCCTTGTTGCCGTCGGCATCCAATTCAGCTTCCTTGTCGCTGATGTATTTCTCGTTCATCTGAATCCACTCTGAATAATCCACATTATTGTCATCGTCTCCGAGACATGAGGTTAACGCCATTGGCGCCAGTATGGACAGAAGAACAGGGATAAAATATTTTTTCATTTCAGATAATTAGAATTCTACTTTGGGAGCTTTGGCAGCGCCGGCCTCCGCCTTGAACTGCTCTTTCTCCTTAAAACCGAACCAACCCGCATATATCACCGTGGGGAACTTGCTGATAGAGGTGTTGTATTCCTTCACAGCCTCCGTATATCGCTGGCGTTCGGTAGCGATACGGTTTTCGGTTCCCTCAAGTTGAGTCTGGAGATTCGTGAAGTTCTCGTTGGCCTTGAGGTCAGGGTAAGCCTCACGCACGGCATTTACATAAATGTCGAGCGCACCTTTCAGTTTGCTCTGGGCTTCCTGATATGCCTGAATATTGGCCTGGGGATTTTCTATCGCCTCGGCGGCTTTGTAGGCATCGGAAAGACCGCTTCGCGCCTCAGTCACCTTAATGAAAGTCTCGCTCTCATGCTCCGAATATCCCTTCACAGTGTTGACGAGATTCGGGATAAGGTCGGCGCGACGCTGATACTGGTTTTCCACCTGTGCCCACGCCTGGTCTACGGTCTGCTCTTTCTCTACAAGCGAGTTATAATTGCAACTTGAGAGCGACGACAACGCCATCAGCGCCACCGCCAGGCCAAGAATCCTATTGATCAGTTTTTTCATATCATAACAATTTGCGGAGGAGAGAATTGAGGGATACTTTTTCGGCGAGAATCTTCTCGAGATCATCTACATTGACACGCTCCTGCTCCATTGAGTCGCGATGGCGCAGTGTCACGGTGTTGTCTTCGAGAGTCTGATGGTCTACGGTGATACAGTAGGGAGTGCCTATCGCATCCTGACGGCGGTAGCGCTTGCCGATCGAATCCTTCTCATCCACCTGGCATGTGAAGTCGAAGCGGAGCTTATGCTGGATCTCGCGCGCCTTCTCAGGCAGACCGTCTTTCTTCACGAGCGGAAGCACCGCACATTTCACCGGAGCGAGAGCCGCCGGGAAGTGAAGCACCACGCGGTGGTCGCCGTTGCCGAGATCCTGGTCTTCGTAGCAGCTGCAGAGGACGCTGAGGAACATACGGTCTACGCCGATCGAGGTCTCGATGACGTAAGGCACGTAGCTTTCGTTGAGTTCGGGGTCGAAATACTGGATCTTCTTGCCGGAGAACTTCTCATGCTGGCTGAGGTCGAAGTTTGTGCGGGAATGGATACCCTCCACTTCCTTGAAGCCGAACGGCATCTCAAACTCGATATCGGTGGCGGCATTAGCGTAGTGGGCCAGTTTCTCATGGTCGTGGTAGCGGTATTTGGCATCGCCGAGACCAAGAGCCTTGTGCCAGTTGAGGCGGGTCTTGCGCCAATAGTCGAACCATTTCATCTCCTCTCCGGGGCGCACGAAGAACTGCATCTCCATCTGCTCGAACTCGCGCATGCGGAAGATGAACTGGCGGGCCACTATCTCATTGCGGAACGCCTTGCCTATCTGTGCGATACCGAACGGGATACGCATACGGCCGGTCTTCTGCACGTTGAGATAGTTGACAAATATGCCCTGGGCTGTCTCCGGACGCAGGTAGACATCCATCGCGCCATCGGCCGTGGAGCCCATCTCGGTCTTGAACATGAGGTTGAACTGGCGCACATCGGTCCAGTTCTTTGTGCCGCTAATCGGATCTACTATCTCATAGTCGAGGATAATCTGCTTCAGGTCGGCCAAATCATTGGCGTTCATGGCGTCGGAGAAACGCTGATGGAGCGTGTCGCGCTTCTGCTGATGTTCGAGCACACGGGGGTTGGTCTGGCGGAACATGGCCTCGTCGAAAGATTCGCCGAAGCGTTTTGCAGCTTTGGCCACCTCCTTGTTGATCTTATCCTCGATCTTAGCGATCTCGTCTTCAATCAGCACGTCGGCGCGGTAGCGCTTCTTGGAGTCTTTATTGTCGATAAGAGGATCGTTGAAGGCATCCACATGGCCGGAAGCTTTCCAGATTGTGGGGTGCATGAAAATAGCAGAGTCAATACCCACGATATTGTCGTGTAGCATGGTCATTGCCTCCCACCAGTAGCGTTTGATATTGTTTTTCAGTTCAACGCCGTTCTGTCCATAGTCGTAGACCTGTCTCTTATACACATCTCCGAGCCCACGAGACACTGAGCG
>USNC01000182.1 GCA_900555915.1 uncultured Porphyromonadaceae bacterium
TCGGCGATCAAGCCGTCGGCATCTCCGCCATACATGAAATAATAGTCCACTGCATCCCCCACCTGGCTCTCGAGCTCGAGAGTGGCGTTGTCGTTCAGATTCGTCGGGGAATAGTTGTCCCAGTATATTCCATAGCCCTTGATGCTCTGGAAGAAATGTGCGAAATCCTCAAGGTTCGACTGCTGCATCTTGCGGTGTTCGCCGCGCTGCGACATCTTGCCGTTCTGCATCATCCCGACACCGTAGATCGGTTCATCCGATTCGAGGGCGAAACTCTGCATCACCTTGTATGAGCCTTTGTCGATACCCGACTCAATGGGAGTGAAGGTGTAAGAACCTTCCGCCATGAGCAGTTCGCCGTCAGGCTTGTAGAAAGACACTTTCCCAGAAGCGCGGTCTACCGTCACGGTAAGTTCCGCCGACTTGTAGGTGGTCACATCACCGTCTGTGGACTCTTTAAACTTGACTTTATCGGGAGTGGCGATCACTACTTCCGACTTTCTGTCGGCAACTGTCGCTGACTCTGGTGTCTTAAGCACTCTGACGATACCGGGAGCGAAAAACTCCACCGACACGTCATGCGCCTGGCCCGGCAAAGAAGCCAGGACAAGCGCACAAAGCATTATTTTACTATAATTCATCTTGATAACCTATAGTCTTAGTTGTCAGGAATCCATACCTTCTATTGTCTGAATACGGCCGTCGGCGTCGTATGTGAGTTCACACACCTTCAGGCTGCGGAGCCATGACTTGCCGCCCGAGGGGACAGAGTCGTGATGGAAGAGATACCATTTGCCGTCATATTCCACGATGCTGTGGTGGGTGGTCCAGCCCACTACCGGAGTTAGGATCTCACCCTGATAGACAAACGGTCCGTAGGGATTGTCGCCGACAGCGTAGCAAAGCAGATGCGAGTCGCCGGTGGAATATGAGAAGTAATACTTCCCGTTGTATTTATGCACCCATGAAGCCTCGAAGAAACGGTGGGGATCGTCAGCCTTCAGCGGCTCGCCGTTCTCATCCACCACCTGGACGGGACGCGGTTGCTCCGCAAACTGCAGCATGTCTTTCGAGAGACGCACGCAGCGGCTCGGCAGCGAAGGCTGCTCTCCCTCGGGAAGTTCGGCCGACTCAAGCGCGAGATTGTCCTTGTAGCGCTGAAGCTGACCGCCCCAGAGGCCGCCGAAATAAAGGTAATACTCCCCGTTGTCTTTCAGCACGCAGATATCTATCGAATAGCTGCCGCGGATAGGATCCGGCTGGGCCACGAACGGACCTTCCGGTCTGTCTGCCACCGCCACTCCCATGCGGAAGATGTCGTTGCGGTCTTTCAGCGGGAAATAGAGATAGTATTTGCCGTCTTTCTCGGCGCAGTCGCAGTCCCAGAGCTGGCGTCCGGCCCAGGGTATGTCGGCGATGTCGAGAGCCTTGCCATGGTCGGTGACCTTGCCGGTCATCGGGTCGCCGTCGATAGAGAGCACGTGCATGTCCTTCATCACGTACTGGTCGCCGTTGTCGTTCTCAACGTTCTCGCACTCCCAGTCGTGCGACGGATAGATGTATATCTTGCCGTTGAAGATGTGCACACTCGGGTCCGCCATGTAGTCGGCGGGGAAAAGATATCTTTTTTCTGTCTTTTTAGCTTCCATTTGATTTCAGAATGATTTGTATGAAGATTATCAAATTTGGATCTTAAGGGCCTTAAGGGCTTTAAGGGCCCTTATTTCTCAGCGTCCTTTGCCAGCTCCTTCTGGAGGAAAGGCTTCATGTTGCAGTCGCGGTCGAATGCGAGGGCATAGTCGGTGCGTCCTTTCACCGGCCAGTCGTTGCGCCACGACATGCCGTCGTGTGTTCCCCACCATGTCACGCGGGTGATCACGTCGGAATGTTTCTTATAGATATCCATCAGTTTCGACATGCGGTCGTTCCACTCGTCTGAAACTTCCTGCGGCAGTCCGTCGGTATAAGGGTTGAGACTCTTCTGATATTCCACATCCTGCTCCACGCCCGCGCCGAAGTTGGCGGTAGGGAGTGCCGTCATGTCGAGTTCGGTGATCATCACGCCGACACCGAGCTGGCCGAACTCCTCGATCGACTTCTCATACTCCTCGAAATTCGGATGATCCATACCGTTGTGGCTCTGCATTCCGATTCCGTCGATGCGCAGTCCGCGGTCTTTGAGATCCTTCACTATCTTCTTGTAGGCCTCGCGTTTTGCGGGGTTCGACATGGAATAGTCGTTGATATAGAGTTCAGCATCAGGGTCTGCCTCATGTGCATACTGGAATGCGAGAGGTATGAATTCCTCTCCGAGTATCTCGTAGAAGGGGCTCTTGCGATAGCTGCCGTCGTCTTCGATGGCCTCGTTGACCACGTCCCAGCCGTGAATGCGCCCCTTGTAGCGTCCGGCCACTGCCATGATATGATCGCGCAGACGGGTCTTCATCTCCTCAGCCGATACATATTCCCCCTTTTCGTCATACGGGAACCACGGTGAAAGTTGCGAATGCCATACGAGGCAATGCCCGATGACCGCCATGTCACGGTCCTCGCCATATTTCACGAAAGCATCGGCGTCGGCCCATTCGTAGCGGTCTTTCTCCGGATGTATCTCCTGGCTCTTCATGCAGTTTTCAGCCACAATGGAGTTGAAATGCAGCGACACGATGGAATCGGCCTTCGGATCAAGGCCGTTCACGTGATTCACGGGCACAGCCGCACCTATAAGGAAATCGTTGCTGAAGTGGTCTTTCACAGTGGCCACTTTCTCTTCTTTGGCAGAGCCGCAGCCCGCCAGCAGCACCGACAGAAACGCGCCGGCCAATAATGTCTGTTTCATAGAGTTTGGTTTTTTTTCAAGTTTCGCAGGCTCAACTTGAAGGTTACAAGGCTATAAGGTTAGTTTATTTGCAACACGGACAAGGGAATTTTCCGCGTTGAGTTTTGTAAATAAAACCGACCTAATACCTATATAATCAATATAAAATTCAAGATGCGAAACTCAAGTTTAGCATTAAAATTTGGTTATATCTTAAAAATTGAATTATCAGGAAAGGTGTTTGGATTCGATAGCGCGGTTGATCTCGTCGATACGGTCGTCGTCGAGTTCATATCGGGAGATGATTATCATCGCCACCACAAGAAGAATGGCGGGAATCACGGCCACAAGCCAGAGAATGCCCTGCTGCGCTTCGGCCGACTGCACCTGCGCGCCGTTGCGGAAACCGACGAAAGCGAGAACGAGTCCGGGCACCACTCCGCCGAGCGCCATGCCCGCCTTGTAGAAAATACCGGTCAGCGCGTTCACTATGCCGGAGATGCGGCGTCCGTGAGTGTACTCACCATAGGAGATCACCTCGGGCACAAGCGCCCACATATAGCCGGTAGCCACGATCACACCTGTCGATTTCACGAACTGCGCGATGTAGACAATCCACATCTGCTTGAGCGATGGAACCACCGACACCACATAGAGCATCGCCATGCCGATGATGGCAGTCACCAGGAAGATATAGAACATACCCTTCTTTCCCACCATCTTCTTGATGGCCGGAATAAGCGGCATGAAGATAAACGCCGGAATAGAGCCGAGACCCATGAAGACAGAGAGCTGCTCGGCGGTCCCTTCCATATTGTAGTTGATATAGTATGCGCCGGCGGCATTTGATACCGCCATCATGCCGAAAGCGGTGATGAAGAAAAGCGCGAGCACACGCAGCGGACGATTGTGTACGAATTCCATCCAGAGGTCGCTCACCTTGACATTGCTGGCTTCCGACGATTTCATCACCACCCTCTCCTTGCACTGGAAGAAACAGAATATGAGCAGAGCGAGACCTACGAGTCCGTAGATGGTCATCGTGCCGAGCCATGCGCTGTCGTTGATCGAAAGGCTCTCGAGTTCGGTCGGGTCAAAGAGACGGAGCATCATAGGGATACCCATACCCACAGCGAGTCCGCCGACGTTGGCCATGAACATACGTACCGAAGTCAGTTTCGTGATCTCAGCAGTGTCGCGTGTGAGCGAGGCATTGAGAGCGCCGTAGGGCACATTGACAAGAGTGTAGCACATCGAGAGCCCCACATACGTCACATAAGCGTAGAGAAGCGAGCCGGTGAATTCGTTGAGAAAGCAGAGTATTGCAAATCCGGTCAGGGGAATACCTCCGAAAATCAGGTAGGTGCGGTATTTACCCCATTTCGGATCTGTCTCTTATACACATCTCCGAGCCCACGAGACACTGAGCGATCTC
>USNC01000183.1 GCA_900555915.1 uncultured Porphyromonadaceae bacterium
GAGTGGCGGTTGTGTATTGCGGCGGGCCTGAGGCCTCAGTCTGCGATCTCTACCTTCAGCGCATCGTAGGCCCGATCTGCTTTCGCGCGGGCCGCTTCCACTGATTCCGCGCGTGCGAGAATCACTCCCATACGGCGGTGGCCGTGCACTTCCGGCTTGCCGAAGATTCGCAACTGGGTGCCAGGTTCCTTAAGCACTTCGTCCAGATTGCAGAATTCCACGCAGTCCGTATCGCCTTCCACCACTATGGCACGGCTTGCTGACGGTCCGTAGAAATCGATCGACGGCACTGGAAGTCCGAGAAGGGCGCGTGCGTGGAGCGCGAATTCCGAAAGGTCTTGCGAGATCATGGTGACCATGCCGGTGTCGTGCGGGCGTGGCGATACCTCGCTGAAGATCACGTCGTCGCCCTTTATGAACAGTTCCACTCCGAATATTCCGTAGCCTCCCAGCGCGTCGGTCACTTTCTTGGCGATTTCCTGCGCCTTTTCGAGCGCGGCTGCCGACATGGGCTGCGGCTGCCACGACCAGCGGTAGTCTCCTCCCACCTGGATATGTCCTACAGGTTCGCAGTAGTTGGTGCCGCTGATGCTTCTCACCGTCAGAAGGGTGATTTCATAATCGAAGTCTACGAAACCCTCCACAATCACACGCCCGGCTCCGGCGCGTCCTCCTTCCTGGGCTTCATGCCATGCGGCGTCGATGTCGCTTTCGCTCTTGATGACGCTTTGGCCGTGGCCCGAACTGCTCATAATAGGTTTCACCACGCATGGAATCCCTATCTCTTTCACTGCGGAGTCAAATTCCTCCCGTGTGGACGCGAAGCGGTAAGGCGATGTCGGCACGCCGAGATCCTCGTGTGCGAGACGGCGTATTCCCTCGCGGTTCATGGTGAGCCATGCTGCGCGGGCTGTGGGTGTGACGTTGAAGCCTTCCTTCTCAAGTTCCAGAAGCGTGTCGGTGGCTATGGCCTCTATCTCCGGAATGATATGGTCGGGGCGTTCTTCCTCCACTACACGGCGCAGGGCTGCGCCGTCGAGCATGTTGAAAACGTGCGAGCGGTGAGCCACCTGCATGGCCGGGGCGTTGGCATATTTGTCGCATGCCACGACTTCCACGCCAAGACGCTGGAGTTCTATGGCCACTTCCTTTCCAAGTTCTCCGCTCCCGAGAAGAAGGGCCTTGCGTCCCTTGCCGGTCATCACACTTCCTATTTTTGTCATAATGTTTTGGTTTTTTTATTCGTTGGGGTTTGTTTCTTTTGCAAAATTACTAAAAAATTATGAGATGTGGTCTTAAATCCCGCTTTTTAATTCGTAATTCCATATTTTGTATTATCTTTGCAAAAAAAAGTTTTATGAAAGTTTTAGTGACTGGCGCTGCCGGCTTCATCGGCAGCTACGTTTCCGGCAAGCTCCTTGAGAGGGGAGACTCTGTGGTAGGTCTTGACAATATCAACGACTATTACGATCCGGAATTGAAATATTGGCGTCTTTCCACTCTCGGTATAGACAAGGAGAATATTGACTGGTATAAGTTGACCCAAAGCGGCAGGTACCCCGGTTTCAGATTCATAAGAATGAATCTTGAAGACAAGCAGGCCATGCGTATGCTCTTCGCCAACGAGTCTTTCGATGCCGTCGTCAACCTCGGCGCCCAGGCCGGCGTGAGATATTCCATCACTAATCCGGATGCTTACATTGAAAGCAATATCGACGGCTTCATCAATATTCTCGAAGGTTGCCGCCACAATTCAGTGAAACATCTCGTGTATGCCTCATCGTCGAGTGTCTATGGTCTCAACGGCAAGGTTCCTTTCTCCGAGCATGATGGCATAGCGCATCCGGTGAGTCTCTATGCCGCCACCAAGAAGAGCAATGAGCTTATGGCCCATGCCTATTCTAAACTCTACGGCCTCCCCACCACCGGTTTGAGGTTTTTCACAGTCTACGGTCCCGCCGGGCGTCCCGACATGTCGCCGTTCCTTTTCATCGACGCCATTCTTCATGACCGTCCGATCAAGGTCTTCAACAATGGCGACATGCTCCGCGATTTCACATATATCGACGATATAGTGGAGGGCATAGTCCGTATTCTCGATGTAATTCCGCAGGGCAACAAGGATTGGGATGAGACAGATCCTGATCCGGCCACTTCCCCTGCTCCCTACAGGGTGTATAATATCGGAAACCAGCAGCCTACACGTCTGATGGACTATATCGCCTGCATCGAGCGGGCCATAGGCCGTGAGGCGAAAAAAGACTTCCTGCCCATGCAGCCCGGTGATGTCTACCAGACTTTCGCCGATTCCTCGGCACTTGGCGAGGCCACGGGTTTCAAACCGGACACCCCGTTGCAGAAAGGCATAGACGAGACTGTGGCCTGGTTTAAATCGTTCTATAATCTCTGACCCGTCCTTGATGGAGCGGGGGCGGCTCGCTCACTCCCGCTTCTGATTCAGTCCAATACTATATATGGATAAAATTAAACTTTGCCTCTGCCGGATCATCGGTTTTTATGCCGATGGCTTCCGCAGCATGACAATAGGGAGGAAACTGTGGGCTCTCGTGCTTCTTAAACTCGCCGTTATTTTTCTCGTGTTCAGATTGTTCTTTTTCCCAAATCTGCTTCAGGAGAATTTCGATACCGACGAGGAGCGTTCCCGCGAAGTCGCTCATCAACTCACTTCCCGATAAAAACAATCAACCTCAAATCTATTATACTGCAAGATGAATGATTTAATTAGCACTATCGACTGGAGTCGGGCGCAATTCGCGCTGACTGCCATCGTACACTGGCTTTTTGTCCCGCTCACTATCGGACTCAGCCTCATCATCGCCGTGCTGGAGACAATCTACTACCGCACGAAAAACGAAAAATGGCTCCGCACCGAGAAGTTCTGGATGACTCTGTTCGCAATCAACTTCGCGTGTGGTGTCGCCACCGGCATCATCCTTGAATTCGAGTTCGGAACCAACTGGTCCAACTACAGTTGGTTTGTCGGCGATATCTTCGGTGCGCCTCTTGCCATCGAAGGGCTGTTTGCCTTTTTCCTTGAGGCTACTTTCTTTGCCGTGATGTTCTTCGGCTGGAAGAAAGTGTCGCCCGCGTTCCATCTCACATCGACATGGATGGTGGCGGTGGGAGTCTCGCTCTCGGCCCTCTGGATTCTTGTGGCCAACGCCTGGATGCAGTATCCTGTCGGCATGGAGTTTGATCCGGACCAGATGCGCAATGTCATGACCGACTTCTGGGCTGTGGCGACTTCTCCGGTGGCTCTCAACAAGTTCTTCCACGCAGTCACCTCCGGCTGGGTGCTCGCCGCTGTATTCGTCATAGGCGTGAGTTGCATCATCACCCTCAAGGGAAATCATCGGCAGATGGCGAAAGACTCAGTGAAAGTGGCCGGATGGATAGGCCTTGCAGGCATCCTGCTGACCATGTGGACCGGCGACGGAAGCGCTGTGCAGGTGGCCCGTGTCCAGCCCATGAAACTTGCGGCCATGGAAGGCCTTTACCGCGGTGAAGTGGGGCAGGGGCTTGTCGGCCTCGGTTTCGTAGACCCTGAGGCGCGCGATGTCAAATGCAAGATAGAGATACCCTACGGCCTATCCATTCTTGCCAATCATGATCCCAATACTTTCGTGCCCGGTATCGACGACCTTATCGACGGTATCGCCCTTACGCCTGACGGAGACACTATAAACACAGTGGGCTACGCTCAGCGTATAGAGATGGGCCGTGCCGCCATTCAGGCGCTGCGCGACTCCGATGCGGCAAAGAAGGCCGGCGACGCCGCTGCGATAGCAAATTCGCTTGAAAGTCTTCGCGAGAATTATAAATATTTCGGCTACGGATATCTTGACTCTCCGGAAGACGCGGTTCCTCCGGTGGCTCTGACGTTTTATTCATTCAGGGTGATGGTAATGGCCGGAGGCTACCTTCTGCTGCTTATGATCGCAGCTCTCTTCACAGTCTACCGTAAGCCGTCATGGCTCGACAAGCGTCTCACACGCTGGATCGGAGTGCTTTCCATTCCGGTGGTATGGATATGCAGCGAGGCAGGTTGGATTGTGGCCGAAGTGGGTCGTCAACCCTGGACCATTCAGGATATTCTTCCGGTGCAGGCGGCAATCTCCGATATCGCGTCAACTTCCGTAC